>NZ_RZST01000050.1:0-23293 GCF_003997575.1 Mesorhizobium sp. M1A.F.Ca.IN.022.07.1.1 | reverse complement strand
GTCAAAGGCAGTGGTGCGGCCGTTCAGCCCTTCGGCGATCACCTCGATGCCGTCGCCCAGCGCCGTCTTGAGCACGCTTGGCCAGCGGTCCTCCAGCGCAAGGCGCCCGAGGCTGCCAGCGTCGTAGCCCCAGGTCAGCGAGTCGCCATAGCAGAGAATTGTCTTCATGCGGTTGTCCCCCAGCCGAATGCCGCCGCCGAGCGCTTGAGTTGCCAGCGCGGCCATTGCACGATGATCGCCGCTACGCGCGGCAGGATCAGCCCGGAAACGATCGAAAGGTCATTTGCGGTCGCCCGGCTCTCGGCCGGCACCGAAAACGTGCAGCCCACCAGCGCCAGCAGCCCGAGACAGAAAAGCGCAAGCAGCAGCCACAGCATCCCGCCGAGCGCCCGCACCGGCTTGCCTCGGAATTGAACGAGGAAGAAGCCGACCGTGACCACAACGACGATCATCACCGTGGCCGCGAAGACCAGAATGCATTCCTCTATCGCGCCGGTGATGACCGCCAGCTCTTGAACGACAAGTACGCCGGCCAGACCGGAAAGAATGAAGGCGAAAAGGCTGGTGAAGAAATTCCGCACCGCCTTTTTCCCTTCCTACACCAGCATGCCCATCGGGTTTTCGATCATGCGC
This sequence comes from Mesorhizobium sp. M1A.F.Ca.IN.022.07.1.1, assembly GCF_003997575.1. Lineage (NCBI taxonomy): Bacteria > Pseudomonadati > Pseudomonadota > Alphaproteobacteria > Hyphomicrobiales > Phyllobacteriaceae > Mesorhizobium > Mesorhizobium sp. M1A.F.Ca.IN.022.07.1.1. The sequence goes on along the minus strand of NZ_RZST01000050.1, from coordinate 22,660 downwards.
TTGAAGGCGCCGAGCAGCTCCGCACCGAGCGCGCCGTCGACGGCGCGGTGATCGGTCGACAGCGTCACCGACATCATGGTCGCGATCTTGATCTCGCCTTTCTTCACGATGGCGCGCTCCTCGCCGGCGCCGACCGCAAGGATCGTGGCGTGCGGCGGGTTAATCACGGCGGCAAAATCCTTGACGCCGAACATGCCGAGATTGGACACGGCCGTGGTGCCGCCCTGGTACTCTTCGGGCTTCAGCTTGCGGCTGCGGGCACGGCTTGCCAGATCTTTCATCTCATTGGAGATGACGGACAGCGTCTTTTCGTCTGCGTGGCGGATGATCGGCGTGATCAGGCCGCCGGGGATCGAGACGGCGACGCCGACATCGGCATGCTTGTGCTTGACCATGGCGTTGTCGGTCCAGGAGGCGTTGGCGTCCGGCACCGCCATTAGCGCCATCGCCATCGCCTTGATCACCATGTCATTGACCGAGAGCTTGTAGGCCGGGACCTCGCCCTTCTCGGTTTTCCGCATTGGGGCCGCGGCGTTGAGCTGCGTGCGCAGCGCGAGCAGCGCATCGAGCTCGCAGTCGAGCGTCAGATAGAAATGCGGAATGGTGCTCTTGGCCTCGACCAGCCGGCGCGCAATGGTCTTGCGCATATTGTCGTGCGGAACGAGTTCGTAAGAGCCTTCCGCGAACAGCTTCAGCACCTGATCGTCCGACATCGGCTTCGGCGCCGGGGCAGGAGCGCCTGCGGGCGCACCGGCAGGAGCCTTGCCGGCAGGCGCAGCCTTGGCGCCGCCGGAAGCGATCGCCGCCTCGACATCGGCCTTCACCACGCGGCCATGCGGACCGGAGCCACTAAGCCCCTTCACGTCGACACCGGCATCCTTGGCGATGCGGCGGGCAAGCGGGGAGGCGAACACGCGCTCGCCGCCGGCGTGGCCGTTGGCGACCGGTGCAGGCTCGGCCTTCGCCGGCGCGGCCGCCGGCTTCGGCGCTTCCTTGGGCGCCTCGGCCTTCGCAGGGTCTGCTTTCGGAGCCTCCGCCTTGGGCGCCGCACCGCCATCGCTCTTTGCGGCAGCACCGGCGTCCTCGCCTTCGCCTGCCAGAATGGCGATCACCGCATTGACCTTGACGCCTTCGGTGCCTGCCGGGACGACCAGCTTAGCGACTGTGCCCTCATCGACCGCTTCGACTTCCATCGTCGCCTTGTCGGTCTCGATCTCCGCGATCACGTCACCGGGCGCAACATGATCGCCTTCCTTGACCAGCCACTTGGCGAGATTGCCCTCTTCCATCGTGGGCGAGAGAGCCGGCATGGTGATGTTGATTGGCATGTTGTCCTCCCGACCGGCTCAGCGATAGGTGACGGCTTTGACCGCCTCGACGACCTCGCCGACATTGGGCAACGCCAGCTTTTCGAGGTTCGCCGCGTAAGGCATCGGCACATCCTTGCCGGCGATCGTGATGACCGGCGCATCGAGGAAGTCGAAGACGCGCTGCGAGACTTGGCTGGCGATGTGATCACCGACCGAGCTCTGCGGGAAGCCTTCCTCCACCACGACCAGCCGGTTGGTCTTCTTAACCGAAGCGATGATCGTATCGAAGTCGAGCGGACGGACGGTTCTCAAATCGATGATTTCGGCATCAATGCCCATGCCGCGCAGTTCGGCCTCGGCCTTGACCGCATAGGTCATGCCGATGCCAAAGGAGACGATGGTGACGTCCTTGCCCTGCTTGTGGATGCGCGCCTTGCCGATCGGCAGCACGAAATCGTCGAGCTTCGGCACGTCGAAGGATTGGCCGTAGAGAATTTCGTTCTCGAGGAAGATGACCGGGTTCGGATCGCGGATCGCAGCCTTGAGCAGGCCCTTGGCGTCGGCTGCCGTGTAGGGCATCACCACTTTCAGGCCGGGGATATGGCTGTACCAGGCGGCGTAGCACTGCGAGTGCTGGGCGGCGACGCGGGCGGCAGCACCGTTCGGGCCGCGGAAGACGATCGGGGCGCCCATCTGGCCACCGGACATATAGAGCGTCTTGGCGGCCGAGTTGATGATCTGGTCGATCGCCTGCATGGCGAAGTTGAAGGTCATGAACTCGACGATCGGCTTCAGGCCCGCCATCGCCGCGCCCACGCCGACGCCGGCAAAGCCATGCTCGGTGATCGGAGTGTCGACAACGCGGCGCGGACCGAACTCCTGCAGCAGGCCTTGCGTGATCTTGTAGGCGCCTTGGTATTCGGCAACTTCCTCGCCCATGACGAAGACATCGCCGTCGCGGCGCATTTCCTCGGCCATCGCGTCACGCAGCGCCTCGCGCACCGTGGTCGAGACCATTTCGGTGCCGGCAGGGATGTCCGGATCGGCCGCGACTTCCGCCTTCGGCGCGGCGGCGACTGGCGCAGCCGCTTCGCTTTTGGCCGCGGCGGGCGCCGGTGCCGGCGCGGCCGCTTCAGCCTTGGGCTCTTCTTCGCCGATGCCTTCGCCGGCCTTGTCTACGTCTTCGCCATCGACCGCAAGCACGGCGATCAGCGCGTTGACCTTGACGCCTTCGGTGCCGGCCGGAACCACGATCTTGGCGAGCGTGCCTTCATCGACGGCTTCGACCTCCATCGTCGCCTTGTCGGTCTCGATCTCGGCAATGACGTCGCCGGCGACGACCTTGTCGCCTTCGTTCTTCAACCACTTGGAAAGATTGCCCTCTTCCATCGTCGGCGAGAGAGCGGGCATGAGAATTTCGATCGGCATGTCCTTGCCCTCCTTAGAGTACGATGTCGGTCCAGAGCTCGGACGGATCCGGCTCGGCGTCGTGCTGGGCAAATTCGGCGGCGTCGGCGACGATGTCGCGGACCTCCTTGTCGATGGCCTTGAGATCGTCTTCGCTCGCCCACCTCTTATCGATCAGGCGCGCCTTGACCTGTTCGATCGGGTCGTGCTCCGAGCGCATCTTCTGCACTTCTTCCTTGGAGCGATACTTCGCCGGGTCGGACATCGAATGCCCGCGATAGCGATAGGTCTGCATCTCGAGGATCAGCGGGCCGTTGCCGGCGCGGCACCATTCGGCGGCGACGTCGCCGGCTGCCTTGACCGCGCGAACGTCCATGCCGTCGACCTGCATGCCGGGAATCCTGAAGGAAGCGCCGCGGTTGGAGAAGTCGGTCTCGGCGGATGAGCGCGACACCGATGTGCCCATGGCGTAGCGATTGTTCTCGATGATGTAGACTACCGGCAGCTTCCACAGCGAGGCCATGTTGAAGCTTTCATAGACCTGGCCCTGGTTGGCGGCGCCGTCGCCGAAATAGGTCAGCGAGACATTCTTGTTGTCGCGGTAGCGGTTGGCGAAGGCCAGGCCTGTGCCCAGCGACACCTGCGCGCCGACGATGCCGTGGCCGCCATAGAAATGCTTCTCCTTGGAGAACATGTGCATGGAGCCGCCCTTGCCTTTCGACAGGCCGCCACGGCGCCCGGTGAGCTCGGCCATGACGCCGCGCGGCGACAGATCCATCGCCAGCATGTGGCCATGGTCGCGATAGGCGGTGATCATCTGGTCGCCCTCGATCAGCGCCATCTTCATGCCGGTAACGACGGCCTCCTGGCCGATATAGAGGTGGCAGAAGCCGCCGATAAAGCCCATGCCGTAAAGCTGGCCCGCCTTCTCCTCGAAGCGGCGAATGAGCAGCATGTGCCGGTAGGCGGAGAGCTCTTCTTCTTTGGTGAAGTCGGCTGGCTTGGGGGTGGAAAGGGCCGACGATTTGCCGTCGGATCTGGATTTGGACTTGGCAGGCGCTTTTCTGGCGGCGGTGGCCATACATCACTCCCTGTTGGCGTCTCTTCGCGGACATTCAAGGGAGAGCGACCCGTCTCCCCACCGATTTGAGCGAGGCTAACACGCAAGAATGCAATGCGCCATGCTGAAAAATGCATGGCTGACATGCATCCTAAGCGATTGGAATCATTGCAAATAAGTTCTATTAACCGAAATTCGGTTATTTTGCCGAAGCCGGCAGCATGATGGTGATTTCGTCCGGATGGGACAGATTGAGCGCCTTTCGGGCCTGCTCGTCAAGCATGTCCTTTTCCAGCGTGCCTTCATGCATGAGCTGGACACGACGTTCGAAGTCGATCCGGCGCGCCTTGACCGCGTCGAGCTGAGTCTGGAGTTCGGCCGCCTGGGCCTGCAGCCGATATTTGGAGTAGATGCCGAACTCACCGTGATAGGCATGGAAGCCGAAATAGGCGAGAAACAGCACGCAGAGCGACGGAACGATCAGCTTGCCGGTGTTTCTCTGCTTGTGCTGACGTGTCCACATGACCCGACCCCTTTCGGCCGCGAGCGCAAGCGGCTGTTCGAGTCTTTTTTCGCCCGATTGTGCTTAATGGACGGTTACGGTCGGCTGGACTGAGACTTGCCGAAACAAAAAGAGGCGGGGGAACCCGCCTCTCCGCCTCTTTCAACAACCAAGACAGTTCGTCCGGATCAGCCCTTGACCACCGACTTGCCGGCGTAGCGCGCCTGCCGGCCGAGCTCTTCCTCGATCCGGATGAGCTGGTTGTACTTGGCCATGCGGTCTGAGCGCGACAGCGAGCCGGTCTTGATCTGCCCGCAGTTGGTGGCGACGGCGAGGTCGGCAATGGTCGAATCCTCGGTCTCGCCCGAGCGGTGCGACATGACGGCGGTGTAGCCGGCCTTGTGGGCGGTCTCGACCGCGTTGAGCGTTTCGGTGAGCGAGCCGATCTGGTTGACCTTGACCAGGATCGAGTTGGCGACGCCCATGCGGATACCGTCGCGCAGTCGCGCCGTGTTGGTGACGAACAGATCGTCGCCGACCAATTGGGTCTTCTTGCCGATCAGATCGGTCAGGTATTTCCAGCCCTCCCAATCGTCCTCGGCAAGGCCGTCCTCGATGGTGACGATCGGATAATCGGAAGCGAGCTTGGCGAGGTATTTGGCCTGCGCCTTCGGATCGCGGGTCTTCTTCTCGCCCTCATAGACGTAGTTGCCGTCCTTGAAGAACTCAGTCGCCGCGCAGTCGAGGCCGAGCGCCACGTCCTCGCCCGGCTTGAAGCCGGCCTTCTCGATCGATTCCATGATGAAATCGAGGGCCGACGGCGCGCTCTTCAGGTTGGGGGCGAAACCGCCCTCGTCGCCGACATTGGTGTTGTGGCCGGCATCCTTCAGCTTCTTCCTCAGCGTATGGAAGATTTCAGAGCCCCAACGCACGCCGTCGCGCAGCGTCGGCGCGCCGACCGGCAGGATCATGAATTCCTGAAAGTCGATCGGGTTGTCGGCATGAGCGCCGCCATTGATGATGTTCATCATCGGCACCGGCAGGATGTGCGCCTTGGCGCCGCCGACATAGCGGTAGAGCGGCAGCCCGGCGGCCTCGGCGGCGGCCTTGGCCACCGCCAGCGACACGCCGAGGATGGCGTTGGCGCCGAGCCGGCTCTTGTTCGGAGTGCCGTCGAGCTCGATCATCGTCTGGTCGATATGGATCTGGTTCTCGGCTTCCATGCCGCCGATCGCCTCGAACAACTCGCCGTTCACGGCCTCGACGGCGCCCTGGACTCCCTTGCCGAGATAGCGCGGCCCGCCGTCGCGTAGCTCGACCGCCTCATGCGCGCCGGTCGAGGCGCCCGACGGAACGGCGGCGCGGCCCATCGAGCCGTCTTCCAGCACCACGTCGACCTCGACGGTCGGATTTCCACGGCTGTCCAGGATTTCACGCCCGACAATGTCGATGATGGCGGTCATTGCGATGTCCCCGATTGATCGATTGAAGCGTCGCGCCCCTCTTAGCCAAAGCCCGGCAAAAGGCAATTGGGCGGTCCGCAATAATTGCCGGCGACAAGATTCACGAAGCGCAAATCTTTGTCATCATTAGTCATGCGCGCGACTCGCCCTTCTGATTTATGGTCGTGTTTGCGCGGGGCGAAACACGAGGAGTTTCGCCATGTCCCAGTTGAGCGGTATCGTGAGTTTGTTCCTGATCGCGGCGGCGTTCCTGACGTCCTGCGACACCCAGAAGCCTCAGCAGAACACCACGGAGCTATCCACCCTTCGGACCGCTGAATAGGTTCCTCAACGCTCGAAGGCCCCCGGATCCGGGGGCCTTCTCGATTCTGAAGGCAGCCGATCAGGCCGATCAGTGCCAGTAAGGCTTCACGTGGTAGTATTCGAAAGATGCGTCGCGGGCCGCTTCACCATCGGCGCCGGTCAATTCCTCGATCGAGTAGGCCGGTGCCGCCTTGAGCTGTTCCTTGGTGAAAGGCACGACGTAGCCGCCCATGTTTTCATCATAGTCGAGGCTTGCCCACGGAATGGCGTGATACTTCTCGCCCATGCCGAGGAAGCCGCCGAAGCCGATGACCGCGAACATGATCCCGTTCGACATCTTGTCGAGCATCACGTCCTCGATGCTGCCGATGCTGTCGCCGGCGGTGTTGTAGACCGAGGTGCCGATGACGCGCGAGGCGGCAATGGCTTCGGTGTGGCCAGACGGAGTGGTCATTGTTGTGCTCCTCTCATTTGCTTGTCCGTTGTGGACAATGAGGGGAGCGGGCGAAGGTTCCAGATTTTCGGCTGCCCTGCTACGGCCTCTTGGCGATCCGATCGAACGCCATCAGCCTTTCCAGCAATGCGGGAAGATTCTTCAAGGGCACCATGTTGGGGCCGTCGGAGGGGGCGTTGTCCGGATCCTGGTGGGTTTCGATGAACACGCCGGCAACGCCGATCGCCACGGCGGCGCGCGCGAGGGTCTCGACAAAGCGTCGTTCGCCACCGGTCGAGCCGCCTTGCCCGCCCGGCTGCTGCACGGAATGGGTGGCGTCGAAGATCACCGCCGCGCCGATCTCGGCCATGATCGGCAGCGCTCGCATGTCCGACACCAGTGTGTTGTAGCCGAAGGAGGCGCCGCGCTCGGTGACCAGCACGTTGGCGTTGCCGGAACCGGTGACCTTGGCGACGACATTCTTCATGTCCCATGGCGCCAGGAACTGACCCTTCTTGACGTTCACCACCTTGCCGGTGCGCGCCGCCGCAATCAGCAGATCCGTCTGCCGGCTGAGAAAGGCCGGTATCTGCAGCACATCCACATGCGGCGCGACCAATGCGCATTGCTCCTCGGTGTGGACGTCGGTCAGCACCGGCAGTCCGAACTCCTTGCGCAGGTCGTCGAAGATCGGCATCGCCGCCTCGATCCCGGCACCGCGCGCGCCGCCGAGCGAGGTGCGGTTGGCCTTATCGTAGCTCGTCTTGTACACCAGCCCGATACCGAGCCTTGTGGTTAGTTCCTTCAGTGCGCCGGCCATGTCGAAGGCGTGCTGGCGCGACTCGAGTTGACAGGGGCCTGCGATCAGCGACAAGGGCGCATTGTTGGCGAAAACCACCTTGCCGACGCTTACCGCGGCATTGGGCGCAAGGGGCTCGCTCATGGGATCTCCCGAAAGATGAAGGCCGCGCCCTGACCGGGTGCCGGCGGCACGACGACATCGTCGTCGCTCATGTTGTGCTCTGTGGCGTTTGCCGCAAGTAGCTGGGTAGCTGCGGCGACGCTGCGAACCGCAAAGATGACGGCCGCAAATCGCAGGTCCGAAGGCTGCCTTGCCGAAGCACCGAACCGTGCGGCAAAAGCGTCGGGCGTCAGAACGGCCAGGGTCGCGTTTGGCAGGTCAGTCCTGTCGCCGTCGCTCGCGTCCTGGCCGGCAGCGATCGATATCAGTCCCCTCTGGCTCGAAGGCTCGTCGCTCACCGCCACGATCTCAACGATGCCGGTCACGCCATTGGCATGTGCCTGCAGTGCGGTGCGGTCGATCTGCGGCGCGTTGATGCGCTGGCAGGCGAACAGGAAGGCGTCCGGTGCTTTTCTATCGGCCGCGAATGCCAGTTTGAACGATGCCGTGTCGCTTTTGCCCGTGGTGTCGGTGAAGGCGCGCGAAAAGCTCAACATGTTGCCAGCCGACAGCCCCGCTTCGACATAGCGCGCGTGGTCGGCATCTGCATCGGCGGTCCCGAAGACGACCGCGGAGAAGCCCTCGTCGTCAAGCCTGCTGCGGTAAAGGCGGTCGCGCGCGACGAAGACGTTGCCTTCGCCCATCGCCCGATCGGCCGTTTTGTCATCGCCGACGGCCAGCGGTTCCAGATAGGTGCCGTCGGTGAAGAAGACACAAGCGTTCTCGGTCCCGAAAGGATGGACGCCGGTCGGGGCGACGACGAAGCCGAGCGACGAGAGGCGCTGCCTTGCAATGTGGAGGCTCCGCGTGGGCAGAACGAGATGGTCGAGCGGATGGGGCGGAGTTTTCGTCATGCCGGCGCGGTGTGCACCATTGCGGAAATCGGTTCAAGGCCTGGCGTCCAAGGCGAGCGGACGGCGCGGCTCAGGCGGCGGCCACGACGTCGGCCGAATAACGCAGCTCGCGCAACGGTTTAACCCTGCCTGTCGTCTCCGCATAGATCGGATGCGCCCTGTATGCTGCGAGCGCTGCCTCGTCCTCGAATTCGGCATAGACGACCACGTCGATCGCGTTTGAGAACAGATCGACCTTGGTATTGAGCGTCACCTCGAAGTGTTTCGAATGGGGAATCTTGCCCAGTTCCTGCAGCCCTGACCGGACGGCCTCCACATCCTCCTTGCGCCGCACGCTGAAGAAAACGATGTGCCGGATCAAACCCAGCCTCCTTGATCGACGGATGAACGCGTTTTGTGGGAGCAAGGCCGTCGCGTCAACCGGCAACGATGTCGCGCCCGCTATTTGAGCGGCAGCGTCGGGGCCTCAGGCAGCGCCGGTGACGTAACGCACGATGCGCGACATCTCCCTGACGGTCGCGTCGAGATATTGGCCCTGGTTGTAGAGGCCGTCCCAGATCAGGAAGAACGTGATGGCGACGATAACGATCACATAACGCATGGCTAAAGCTAGCGTATGTCCCCAAACCGAACCAGAGCGCCTTCACGGCAATCGTTCCAATTCACTGCTTTGTAATCGACGCACCTTTCCGGCGTCATGGGACCCAGCGCCGGCTACCTGGAGAGCTGCGGTGCGAGCACAAATGTCTCATGCGAACATGATGCAACCGCGATCGGACATCCGGCATTTTTCCGGCTGTCCGGCGCCGTCACTGCATCCTCGGGCGAGCGCCGAGCGTCGTTCGCAACAGGAGGCTTCCTTGAACCGCACCGTAGCCGTCGCCGTGCTGCTGCTTGCCGTGATCTCGGCAAGTGCCGCTGAAGCAAAAGTATCCTTGCCCACAGTCACCAATGACCCGCTGGGCGCGCTGACTGCCCCGACGCTGACACCGGGGGCCAGCGACCTTGTCAACAACACGCCGACATCGACCATCCAGGAGATTCGCCACCCGAGAGGAATGGCGCCGCTGACCGTGCCCAGCGATCCGCTCGGCACGTCGATCCAGCCGGCCTTCCCCGGGCCACTCACCACGCCCGCGACCACCCCTTCGCCTTAGCCAAATCAGGCCGGCCCGGCCGCGCAACATCAAAGGGTAATGCGGTATTTGGCAAACCCCGCCTCACCCTCGCCCGCCGGCTCGATCTTCAGCGACTTCACCTGACCGATGAAATCCTTGGCCCTGGGTCCGGTCTCGAAGACAACGCTGGTTCCAGGCAGCGGCGCGAACGACCAGTTGTCGTCCGCCGACGGATTGATCGTGCCCTCGCTGATGACGTAGCGCACGATCACGTCGCGGTTGGTGTCCGGCGCCTCATAGATGATCTTCGAAGCATTGATATCAGGGAAATTGCCGCCGCCGCCAGCGCGGTAGTTGTTGGTGGCAACCACGAATTTCGCTGCCGGATCGAGCGGCTTGCCGCCGAATTTAAGATCGACGATGCGGCTGGAGCCGGCATTGGCGACGGCGCCCTTCGTATCGTATTTCGGTGGCTGCGACAGGTCGATCTTGTAGGTGATGCCATCGATGACGTCGAAATTGTAGGAGGGGAACTCGGTGTTGATCAGCGGCTGATCCGCCTTCCCGGGCTCGATCCTGTTGAAGATGCCGGCCGACATCTCCAGCCATTCCTTGACTTGCGAGCCGGTGATTTCGACCGCGCGCACGGTGTTCGGATAAAGATAGAGATCGGCGACGTTCTTGATGGCGATATCGCCGACAGGGACGTCGGTAAAGTAGTCGGCGCCGTTGCGGCCGCCTGCCTTGAACGGTGCCGCCGCAGAGAGGAGTGGCACGTCCTTCCACTCTGTGCTCTTCAGAATATCCTTGAGATACCAGCTCTGCGCCTGATTGACGATCTGCACCGATGGATCGTCGGCGACCAAAGCGAAATAGGAATAGAGCGGCGCGGACGTCTTGCCGACGGGGCGGCGGACATAGGCGAGCGTCGCCTCGTGATCCTGCTCGAGCGCCGCGATGATGCGCTTGTCGTCGCCGACCGTAGCCTTGTTCTTGCTGTCGACCCGCTCATAGATCGGCCGCGCCTCGGAGGCGGCCGAGACGACGCGCCATTTCGAGCCGTCGCGCTCAAGAAGCAGGTCGATCAGGCCCATATGCGAGCCCCAGAAGCCGCCCATCACCGCCGGCTTGCCCTGCAGAGTGCCTTTTTCGGTGTCGACGCCTTCCAGCGCCTGGAAATCCTTCTTGCCGGGGAAGACGAGATGCTGGTGCCCGGTGAAGACCGCGTCGATGCCTTCGACGCCGGCGACGAAGAAGGAGGCGTTCTCCATCATTTCGCCCTGCTTGATATCGATGCCGGAATGCGAAAGCGCAATGACGATGTCGGCGCCCTCCTCGCGGATTTGCGGTACCCAGGCCTTGGCCGCCTGGACAATGTCGCGGGTCTGGACGTTGCCTTCCAGGTTTTTCAGGTCCCAGACCATGATCTGCGGCGGCACGAAACCGATCACCCCGATTTTGATCGGCTGCTCGGCGCCGGAACCGTCCTTGATCTTCTTGTCGAGGATGACATAGGGCTTGAGGTAGAGCTTGTCGTCGCGCGGGTTCGTGGCGAGCGTCGTGCCCCGGATCAGGTTGGCGCACACGAAGGGGAAATTGGCGCCGGCCAACACCTTGTCCATGAAGGACAGGCCGTAGTTGAATTCGTGGTTGCCGGGCGTCGAGCATTCATAGCCGAGCAGGTTCATGCCCTTCATGATCGGATGCAGGTCGCCGTCCTTCATGCCCTTTTCATAGGCGATGTAGTCGCCCATCGGATTGCCCTGTAACAGGTCGCCATTGTCGATCAGCATCGCATTGGTGGCCTGCTTGCGCACCCCGTCGATCAGCGAGGCCGTGCGCGACAGGCCCATCGTGTCGTTCGCTTTGTCGGCGTAATAGTCATAGGGCAGCAAATTCACATGGATGTCGGTCGTCTCCATGATCCTCAGATGCGCCTGATTGGCTGCGGCCCGGGCGGAGAACGGATGCAGCATGATCAGCGCTCCGCTGGCGGCGGCTCCGGCCAGGAATTCGCGGCGAGAGACGGGCAAAAGTGACATTGTTTTCCTCCTCTTAGACAACGCGACATGCCCTGCCCCTCAATCGGAACATGCCGCCGAAGGCATTTCGAGTCCATGTCTGTTGGATGTCTGTTGATCACGACACGGTGACGCGTCGATGAAAAGCAATCAGCTCTTGTCGTCGTCACCCTGAGTGATCAGGCGCGCGCTGCGCTGTCCGGTAAAATATATCCATAGCCAGCTGAGCGACACTGCGAGCCGATTGCGGAAATCGATCAGGAAATAAATGTGCGCTATCCCCCAGAGCCACCATGCGAGCCAGCCGGTGAGCTTGATCCAGCCGAAATCGATGGCGGCCGCGCGTTTGCCGATCGTCGCCAGGTCGCCAGCATGCTTGTAGCGGAAAGGGCGTGGCGTTGCGTCGCCATCGAGCCTCGCTTTGATCGTTGCAGCAACATGCCTGCCCTCCTGCTTGGCGGACGGCGCCACGCCCGGTACCGGCTTGCCGTCCGGTCGCAGCAGATGCGCCGTATCGCCGATAACAAATATCTCCGGGCTGCCCGGCACGGTGAGATCGGGCTCGACCAGCACCCTGCCCGCCCGGTCGGCGGGCGCTCCCAGCCATTCCGCCGCAGGCGAAGCGGCGACGCCGGCTGCCCATAAAATCGTCTTTGCCGGCAGGTAGGTATCGCCAAAGACGACGCCCTCGGCATCCAACTGCGTGACGGCACGGCCAAGCTCGACCGTCACACCAAGCCGCTCCAGCGCCTTTTGAGCATAGGCCGAGAGCTCCGGTGCGAAATTTGCGAGCACACGGTCACCGGCTTCGATCAGCACAACGCGTGCCTGCCGCGTGTCGATGTTGCGGAATTCGCCGCGCAGCGTGTCATGCGCAAGCTCTGCAATGGTGCCGGCAAGCTCCACGCCGGTCGGTCCGCCGCCAACGATGACCAGCGTCAGCAATGCCTGGCGCCTGGCGGGATCGGTCTCGCGCTCGGCTTGCTCGAAGGCGAGCAGGATGCGGCGCCGGATGGTGGTGGCATCTTCCAGCGTCTTCAGCCCGGGCGCGAATGGCTCCCATTCGTCATGGCCGAAATAGGCGTGGCGCGCGCCGGTGGCGAGCACTAGCGTGTCGTAGCCGACTGCGCTCCCGTCATCGAGCAGCACGCGTTTGCCTGCGCGGTCAACACCGATGACCGTACCCAGAAGCGTCGTCACGTCCTTGCGCTTGCGTAACAGATGACGGATCGGCCAGGCGATCTCGGAAGTCGCCAGCGCGGTGGTCGCCACCTGGTAGAGCAGCGGCTGGAACAAGTGGTGATTGCGCTTGTCGATCATGGTGATGCGCACCGGTGCGCCGGCCAGCGCGCGGGTAAGTTCGAGACCGCCGAACCCGGCGCCGACGATCACGACATGATGCTTGGCTTCGTCCATTTTCAGCCACCTCGCCCAAAGCAACCCGATTGCCTAGATGTAAGCATTTTTGTGCACCGCAACAACGCCACCGCTGGCCATGTCAGTGCCCGGGAGTCGTCGCCCGGTGTCGTGTACGCGCATGTCGCCCCCGGAACGCCGGGTATAGCGTGGAGCAGAACGATAGGAGTGGAGCATGTCTGACAATCGCGATGACGACGGCCCGGCGCAATACGCTTCGCCGCCTTGTTTCATGCATGAGCTCGACCCGGCCTATCAGATGCCGCTGTCCGACTGGACCGATGTCCGGCGCTGGCGCAAGGCGGAGCGTGAGCGGCTGATCGGCGCGCGGCTTGCGGTTTCCGCCGATGCACGCGCGGCAATGTCACAGCGGATTGCCGAGGGCCTCGATATGCTGGTCGGCAAGGTTGCCGGCCTTATGGTCAGCCTCTACTGGCCGTTCCGCGGCGAGCCGGACCTGCGCGGCTTTATGGCGTCGATCAATGCGCGCGGCGGCCGCACCGCGCTGCCCGTCGTCATCGAGAAGGGCCAGCCTTTGGTGTTCCGCGCCTACGCGCCGGGCGACCGGCTGGAGAAGGGCGTCTGGAACATCCCGATCCCGGCCGAGGGTGATCCTGTCCTGCCCGATATCGTGATCTCGCCGGTAGTCGGCATCGATCCCAGCAACTACCGGCTGGGCTATGGCGGCGGTTTCTACGATCGTACGCTCGCCGCCATGCCGTTCAGGCCGCTGGTGATCGGCGTCGGCTACGAATTGCAGCGCATTCCCACCATCTATCCGCAACCGCACGACATCCCGATGACCAAGGTGGTCACCGAGGCGGCCGGAGCCTAATGCAGTTCCAAGAAAAGTGTGTAGCGGTTTTCCGTCCGTAATTGCGCAAAGCAAAGAAATGAGCGGTTCGGGGTTCCCGTGAAACGATGCAACGCTCTGACTTCAGCTAAGCCATTTCGGGCCTCAACCCCACCGCCGTCCTGTCGACGATCTCGCGCAGGGCGAAGGACGAGTTGATCTTCGTCACATGCGGCATCGCCGACAGCCATTCCTTGTGGATGCGCTCATAGTCGGCAAGGTCCTTGGCCGCTATACGCAGGATATAGTCGTATTCGCCCGACATCAGATGGCAGGAAAGCACGTTCGGGCAGCGTTTGATCGCCGCTTCGAAATCGGACAGCGTCTTCTCGAACTGCCCCGACAGCGATATATGCACGATCGCCGTCATCTGATGGCCGAGCGCTGCATTCGACAGTCGCGCGTGATAGCCGCGGATGGTTCCGGATTTCTCCAGATTGTCCAGGCGCCTGGAGCAGGCCGACTGCGACAGCCCAACCTTTTCGGCAAGCGCTGCATTGGGGATCCGGCCATCCTTCTGTAAAGTCTCCAGAATGGCGATATCGATCCTGTCGAGCGGCATTTTTCGAGATTCCTGCGAATATTCCGGCTTTTTGCGCAACGATTATCGAAGACCGGACGCTGCCGCAAGTGCATTCGCAAACACATGCGGAACGATTCATGCTTCACTGCGCCTCATGCATGTCGCCCTAAAACTGCGCGGCGGTTTGGGATTGGCGGCATGCCCGGAAATGTCAGGGAGAGCGCCCTTTCAAGGGCCGGACAGGAGAAGAAGATGCGCGTCGGCTGCCCCAAGGAAATCAAGAACCATGAATACCGTGTCGGTCTGACGCCCGGCTCTGTCCGCGAATATGTCGCGCACGGTCACGAAGTGCTTGTCGAGGCTGGCGCCGGCGCCGGAATAGGCGCCGACGATAACGCCTATCGCGCCGCCGGCGCCACGATCGCCAAGACGGCCGCCGACGTGTTCGCCAAGTCGGACATGATCGTCAAGGTCAAGGAGCCGCAGCCCAACGAATGGGTGCAGCTGCGCGACGGCCAGATCCTCTACACCTACCTCCACCTCGCCCCGGATCCGGAGCAGACCAAGGGCCTGCTCGCTTCGGGCGTCACGGCGATCGCCTATGAGACGGTCACCGACGACCGTGGCGGTCTTCCCCTGCTCGCACCGATGTCGGAAGTCGCCGGCCGCCTGTCGATCCAGGCCGGCGCGACCGCGCTGCAGAAGGCCAATGGCGGCCGCGGCGTGCTGCTCGGCGGCGTTCCCGGCGTGCTGCCCGGCAAGGTCACCGTGCTCGGCGGCGGCGTCGTCGGCCTGCACGCTGCCAAGATGGCTGCCGGCCTCGGCGCCGACGTCACCATCATCGACCGCACGATCCCGCGCCTGCGCCAGCTCGACGACATTTTTGGCGGCCGTGTCCATACCCGCTACTCGACCGTCGAGGCGCTCGAAGACGAGTGCTTCTCGGCTGACATAGTCGTTGGCGCCGTGCTGATCCCGGGCGCCGCCGCACCCAAGCTGGTCACCCGCGAAATGCTCTCCGGCATGAAGAAGGGCTCGGTGCTCGTCGACGTCGCCATCGACCAGGGCGGCTGCTTCGAGACCTCGCACGCCACGACCCATGCCGACCCGACCTATGAGGTCGACGGCGTGATCCACTACTGCGTCGCCAACATGCCGGGCGCGGTTCCGGTTACCTCGGCGCACGCGCTGAACAACGCCACCCTGCATCACGGCCTGCAGCTCGCCGACAAGGGCCTGAAGGCGCTGGTCGACGACCATCACCTGCGCAACGGCCTCAATGTCCACAAGGGCAAGATCACCAATCGTGCCGTCGCCGAAGCGCTGGGTTACGAGATGGTCGAACCGAAGGCGGTGCTTGCCGCCTGAAATTATTTGTCACGCAATTCTGGACGGAACCGTTACAGACCTTTCCTGGAATTGCCCTCGATAAAAGCTTCCTTCTGTCGCCCGCCGGTTCTTCCGGCGGGCGTTTTTTCTCGTGTTCCAACCGGTCTTGCGCGAAGAGTCCGGGCAACAAAAAAGCGGAGCCAGAGCCCCGCTTCCTCGATGTTGCGATGTGCCGCCGGTCCATCCGCGGTCGGCCATCGATCAACGACTGCCCTTCTAGCGCGGTTATGCGACGGGAGTACGACAGCTGGCGGGGGACGTGCGGGCCGCCGCTCAGCCCTGCGAGCGAATCCGGTGCCTCTTGTGTGAAATGCTTCACATTCGGGACCCGAGAAACCCGCCTAAAGAGATTTCGCTACCTGATGGCTACGGTCGCCCTCGGTTCCGGTGAAAACCGGCCCCGCCGGCGGCTCGGGCCGAAGGCTTCTGTCACAGACTTCCAACGACCCGCCAGACCACCGGCGGGCATTTTTTTGCCGGCGATCAAGCTCGTTCGATGCGGCACTGGTAGCAATTGTTCCGTGCCGAGCGGACGTGAATGTAGGCTATGTCGTCGCGCTCGAACAAAGTCTCGGCGCGGGCCGCGATATCGCCGGTCGGGACGACGGCGCCGCTGCCGTAGACGATGCGGTCGTCCTTGCCATAACCGCGCACTATGTAGTCGCTGCTTTGGAGCATCTCGGGCAGTGCATCCGCCTCCGCGGGGCGTTGGCATTCGTCCGCATGCAGGAAGATCGGTCCGGTCTCCGCGTAAGGCTGAAGCTCCGGGAACGGCCGGTAGGCGAGGATGAGATAGCTATCGCCGGTTGCGACGTTCTTCATGCAATGCCGGCACGGCACGCCATCGCCGTCCGAAATACTTCGCTCTGGCGTGTGGCCGTAAGCGTCGGGCCCTCCCCGCTGTAAGGCGCGCACGGCTTCGGTCGGCAGGGCTTTGAACTGGATGCTCATGGCAAAATTCTCCGGTGTCCTTGGCCGGAAACTATGCCGAGCCGACAGCGTCTCCCACCCGATTCCTGCCAAGCGCTTCGTGCGTCGCTCGAAGCGCAGTATCGAATTACGAACCCGAAATCACGATACTAGACTTATCGGACTCGCGATGGACCGCGCTCCGCGCCATGATGATCGCAGAAGAAGGGTGCGGCGCGGCCGGCTGAGGTCGGCGATCCGAGCATGATACGGCCCGCAGCGACGATCCGGACGACCAAGGCGCCCCGCTGGGCTTGCAACGACACGTCGCTGCCGACCTTCGAGGGCCAGCCGCCGGTTGCGTAAGCGGCGTCGAGGCAGCCGACTGCGCCGCGCTTCCCCTTAGCTACGGCCGCATGACGCTTGCGGAGCGCTCGGCGAAGGTCAGCGGATGCACGACCTCTTTCTTCTGCGCAACCGGCGTAAAGCCAAGCTTCTGGTAAAGCGGCAGTGCCGCCGGGTGGTCGAGCGTGCAGGTCTGCACCGTGATGCGCTTCGGCCCATACGACCATGCAGCCGAGATGGCCGCACCCAGGAACCAGCGGCCGATACCCTGGCCGTGCGCATGTTCCATCATACCGAAATAGGCGAGTTCCACTTCCTCGGGCAGATGCGGCTTGAGGTCGAAGAAGCCGGCGGGAGAGCCGTCGAGGTAGAGCACGCTGATGTCGCGGTCCTCACGATGCAGGCCGGCGGCCAGTTCCTCGTCGCTTAGTCTAAGCACATTGACCCAGTGCCATTTGCGCCCGACGCGATCCATCAGGTAGCGGTAGAAATGCAGCGGAATGTCCTTGGTCCTCAGCAAGGCGATCTGCCGGTTGTAGGGCAGCGGGGGAGATGAAGCCGGCGGTGCGTGCATTTCGAGGAATGTGACCGTGACATCGATATCCTTCGGTCCACCGTTTTCCATCGCCGTCATTCCTTGCCCGTCACCACGGGCGTGTCGCTCAGCCCACCCCATTCGGTCCATGAGCCGTCGTACAGCCTGTTGTCGGTATGGCCAAGCGTCTCCAGCGCCAACGTGATCGCCGCCGCGGTGATGCCAGATCCGCACGAGGTGACGACCGGCTTTGTAAGATCGATGCCGGCCTCCTCAATGACCATGCGCAAGCGGTCCTTGGGTAGCAGTTCGCCATTCTCGGCAAGCGCGGCAACCGGAACATTGCGAGCGCCCGGCATATGGCCGGAACGGACGCCGGGACGCGGTTCGGGATCGGTGCCGGCGAAACGCCCGGGTGAGCGCGCATCGGCGATCTGGCTTTCTCCGCTTCCAACGATCCGGCGCATTTCGTCGAGGCTGACAACCCGGCTTGCATCGAAATCGGCATAAAAGACGCAAGGCGCGATCCGGGTCTGCTCCGCCGTCACGGGCCGCCCTTCCGCCTTCCAGCGGTCGAAGCCGCCATTCAGGATATAGACCTGGAAAACGCCCATGACGCGGAACATCCACCAGGCGCGCGGCGCCGAGAAATAGCCTGGACCGTCATAGATGACGATCGTGTCGTCGGCCGAAACGCCCATCGAGCCGACATATTGCGCGAAATATTGGGGCGACGCCAATGTGTGCGGCAGCTTGGAATCCGGGTCCGAGACGGCGTCCTGATCGAGGAAGCGCGCAGCTGGAATATGGGCGTCGTCATACTCGGCGCGGGCGTCGCGTTTCTGCGCCGGCAGGTACCAGGACGCGTCAATGATGGTCAGTCCTGGCGTTCCCAACCGCTTCTCGAGCCAATCCGCGTCGACGATGAATGGGCTGTCTTCGGCCATTTTTCCTCTCCTGCCCGCTCCTCGCGACTTTGGTAGGTGTTGCTCGTCAATTCGTCGGCATCGGCCCGAAGCGGATGCGGAAGCGCCTGTTCTCGCGGCCCTTCTTTTCGATCTTGCCGATATGGATCTCGCCGATTTCGCCGGTGCTCTTCACATGGGTGCCGCCGCAAGGCTGACTGTCGATTGAGGCATTCTCGCCGATGCAGACCAAGCGAATGCGGCCGGTGCCGACGGGCGGCCGCACGTTCTTCGATTTGACAAGCCCGGGATTGGCCGAAAGTTCCTCGTCGGTGATCAGCCGCGTGAAGACGGGATGGTTGGCCCGCACAAGCTCCATCAACCTCGCTGTCACGTCCTCCTTGCTGAAGCCGGCATCGGGAATGTCGAAATCGACGCGGCTGTCGTCCTCGGCGACCGCTGCCCCGGTGATCGGAAACGGGCAGACGACGGTGAGCAGATGACACGCGGAGTGCATACGCATCAGAAGATGCCGCCGCCGCCAGTCGATGTCGAGCTTCAGCTTTTCACCGACGGCCGGTAGGACCTGTTCAGGCGCCGGCACATGGATGATCTCGTCTTTGGTTTCGCCGGTGATGGCGGCGGCGATCGCGATGCGGCTGCCGTCGGCGCGCTCCAACATGCCCGTATCGCCTGGCTGTCCGCCCGACGTGGCATAGAAGATCGTGCGGTCGAGAAGGATGCCGCCGCGGTCATTGATGGCGACGACTTGCGCCTCCGCCGTGCTCAGATAGGCGTCGTCGCGAAACAGCGCTTCGGTTCTCTGCGCCATCAGGCCACCTTTTCGAACGGCACCGGGATGCTGGGTTTTTCGTCCATCCAGCCTGGGACCGGCAGGTTCTTGCTTCGCAGGAACTCGGGATTGAACAGCTTCGACTGGTAGCGCGTGCCGTAGTCGGCGAGGATCGTCACGATGGTATGGCCGGGGCCAAGCTCGCGCGCCAGCCGAATGGCGCCGGCGATGTTGATGCCCGTCGAGCCGCCGACGCACAGTCCCTCTTCCTGGATCAGATCGAAGATGATCGGCAATGCCTCCTCGTCCGGTATCTGGTAGGAGAAGTCCGGCGTGAAGCCGTCGAGATTGGCGGTGATGCGACCCTGGCCGATGCCTTCGGTAATCGAGCTGCCGTCGGCTTTCAGCTCACCGCTGGTATAGAAGCTGTAGAGCGCAGCACCCAACGGATCGGCAAGTGCGATCTTGACGTGCCTGCTCTTGGCCTTGAGCCCGAGCGCAACGCCGGCGAGCGTGCCGCCGGAGCCGACGGCGGACACGAAGCCGTCGACCTTGCCGCCGGTTTGGGTCCAGATCTCCTCGGCAGTCGTGCGGATGTGGCCGTCGCGGTTCGCGACATTGTCGAACTGGTTCGCCCAGATCGCGCCGTTCGGCTCCGACCGTGCCATCTGCTCGGCGAGCCGCCCCGAAAGCTTCACATAGTTGTTCGGGTTCTTGTACGGCACGGCCGGCACTTCGATCAGCTCGGCTCCCAGGATCTTGATCGTGTCCTTCTTCTCCTGGCTTTGCGTGTCGGGGATGACAATGACTGTCCGGTAGCCGAGCGCCTTGGCGACCAGCGTGAGGCCAATGCCGGTGTTGCCGGCGGTCCCTTCGACGATGACACCACCGGGCCTCAGCAATCCGCGATGTTCGGCGTCCCTGATGATGAAGAGGCCTGCACGGTCCTTGACCGATTGTCCCGGATTCATGAATTCGGCCTTGCCCAGGATCTCGCAGCCGGTTGCGTCCGAAGCCTTGTTGAGCCGGATCAGGGGGGTGTTGCCGATCGCTTCGATCACATTACGGGGCATGGGGATTCCTTTATGCGTGCGGCGAGACCCTAAAAACCGGAAGCCGCGGTTTCAAGGCAAGATTTTGCCTGGTCCAGTCGCATTCGGGACGCTGCAATGCTCCCGAGCATTTCAACGATGTCATCCAAAAGCGCTCTTTTCATCCCATTTCTTCGCCGCTAGAGCACTAGCCCAGATAATTCGCAGGACTTCCAATGACACTCTACCGGGCCAACCCGAAAGACGGTGTCGCCTGGATCACGGGCGGCAGCAGCGGCCTCGGCCGGGCGCTGGCCAAGGACCTGGCGAGGCAAGGCTATGCCGTCGCGGTGACGGCGCTGGCCAGCGATCCAGCCGATACGCTGCTGGTTGAGACCGCGCAGATGGCCGGCCACGTGAAATCCTTTCCCTGCGATGTGACCGACGAAGAAGGGATGGCACGCACTGTCGCGGCGATCGAGAAAGACATGGGGCCGATCGTGCTCGCCGTCTTCAACGCCGGCAACTACATCGCCACCCCCGGTGAGCATCTCGTGGTGCGCGATTTTCATCGTTCCTTCGCCGTCAATTATTTCGGCATCGTCAACGGACTGGTGCCTGCGGTCGACTATATGCGCACGCGAGGACGCGGGCATGTCGTCCTGGTCGGGTCGGTCACGGCCTATTCCGGCTGGCCGACCACCGCCGCCTATGGCGGCACCAAAGCGGCAATCAACATCCTGGCGGAATCGCTGAAATACGACTTCGACAAGATGAACATCCGCATCCAGGTGATGAATCCGGGCTTCGTCGACACGCCGCTGACCGAGAAGAACATGCTGCCGATGCCGGGCCTGATGCCTGTTCACCGGGCATCGCGCCGCATGGCGCGCGGCATCCGGAGGGGAGGCTTCGAAGTCACCTTCCCCTATCACATAAGCTGGCCGCTGAAGCTGCTGGGCCTGCTGCCGCGACCCGTAGGCCGACTGGTGATCGGGCTGACCACCAGCTGGCGGGGACGGCCGTTGTATTTCGACCGCAAGACGCCGGGCGAAAAAAGTCCAACGGACAAAGCGGTGTAAAGCGCCTCGCGCTGAAACGCATTCAGGCAACGCGCTTTATGCCTTTCTATGCAAGTCGTTTCGCAAAACCGTCGCAGGCTTTTGCACGACATCCGCTGATCCGGGAGAGATTGCCTCTCGGTGGGCACCGCCATAGGTTGAGAATTGTTGCTTGGAGTCGGTCATGGGGCGACGGATCTTGCTTGCGGTACTGGGTCTCGTCGTTATCCTCCTCTCAGGCTTTTACCTCGGCCCACGCGTGGCGGTCGATACGACGATCCGTTTCGATCCTTCGGCGATCGGCGACGATCCGCAGGCCTATCTGGCGCGCGAAGAAGCGGCCGTGCCCAATATCCGTGACGGGTTGGACAAGGAGATCATCTGGGCGAATCCGTTGGTTCACGCCAAGACCAAGCTTGCGATCGTCTACATCCACGGATTTTCGGCATCCAAGGGCGAGATCCGGCCGCTGCCGGACGACGTCGCCGGGGAGATCGAGGCCAATCTCTTCTACACCCGCCTGACCGGCCACGGGCAGGACGGCGCGGCCATGGCCGAAGGCAGCGTGAATGCCTGGATCAACGACTATGAGGAGGCACTGGCGATCGGGCGCGCGATCGGCGAGAAGGTGATCGTTATCGCCACCTCGACTGGCGCCTCACTGGCGACATGGGCTGCAGCCCAGCCTGGTGCTTCCGACGGCGTCGCGGCAATCGCGTTCATCTCGCCTAATTTCGGCGTCAAGGCGTCGGGCGCCGAGGTCCTTACCCTGCCTTGGGGCAGAGAGATTGCCGAGCTCGTCGGCGGCAGGGAGCGCAGTTTTCCGGCGCGCAATGCGCTGCACGAAAAATTCTGGACCACCAAATATCCGATCGCGGCGGCCTTGCCGATGGCTGCGCTCACCGAGCTCGCCTATCGCGCGCCGGTCGAGAAGGCGACCATCCCTGCCCTGTTCATCTTCTCGGATGCCGACAAGGTGGTGCGGCCGGACCGCACGCGCGAGGTCGCCGGCCGCTGGGGCGGTCCGCACGAACTGGTGCCGGTCGACGATACGGGCGATCCGGACAACCACGTCATTGCAGGCGATGCGCTATCGCCGCAGACCACGGGCTTTCTGACAGAGCGGATCGTGGTGTGGGTGAAGGCGCTGATGCAGCAGCAATCAAGTCCGTGAAACGAGAAACGGCCGGAGCGTTGCTTCCGGCCGTTATGCTGTTTCAATCAAACCTCGGTGGGACTTTAAGCGGCCCGGTTCGCCGGCCGCTTGCCGCCGAAGCGGCGCTTGTTGTTGCCCTTGAAGCGCTTGAAGCCGTCAGGCTTGTGCTCGCCATTCGGCTTGGCGCCCGCAGGACGTTCGCCTTGCGGCTTGGGCGCGAATTGGCGCTCGCCACCGGGCTTGCCGCCGAAGCGCTTCTTGCCGTTGTTGCCGCTGCCGGGACGGCGGCCATCACGACGGCCGCCATGGTGC
>NZ_RZST01000509.1:0-2952 GCF_003997575.1 Mesorhizobium sp. M1A.F.Ca.IN.022.07.1.1 | reverse complement strand
CACCGAGGATGACGGCGCGAACCGCCGCGCCGTCACCATCGACAGCGTCGACCGGCAGAAGCTCGATCCCGGCGCGGAGCGCACAGGATCGATCGAGGGCCAGAAAGTGAAGCTGGAGGACGATGCCTTCGCCGCCCCCGGCATCAAGGTCGGGACCTTTGTCTTCCGTCCGACACTCGAGCAAGGCCTCACCGCGACTTCCAATGCCGATGCCAGCGCCGGCGGCAGGTCGGCTGTGCTGTCCGAAACCGCGCTGCGTTTCTCCGCCACCTCCGACTGGCGCGAGAATTCGGCCGTCGTCGACGGCTACGGCCTTTTTCGCAACACGCTTTCGGGCCAGAAGATCAACGATGCGCAGGGCCGGATCGAAGGCCAGCTCACTGTCGACCTCGACAATGAACTGCGCGCCATCGCCAAGCTCGGGTATGAAGCGGTGCCGGAATCGGCGTCCTCGCCGGATGCGATTGCCGGCGTCACCTCACAGCCGCTGCGGCAGACGGTCGACGGCAGCCTCGGCATCGAGAAGGATGTCGGCAAGATGCGCTACGCGCTGACCGGCGCGGTCTCGCATGACTTCTACGGCGACGCCAAGCTCTCGGACGGCACCGTCTTGTCGCTGAAGGATCGCGACTCGACACTCTACTCTGCGACCTTGCGTACCGGCTATCAGGTCTCACCGGCCATGACGCCATTCGTTGAAGTGGAAGCCGGCCGGCGGATCTACGATCTGCGCCTCGACAGCAACGGTTTCGAGCGCTCCTCGACGCGGCTCAGCGCGCGCGCCGGCGTCGAGCTCGACATGCGCGAGAAGCTCTCCGGCGAGTTCTCCGTCGGATGGCTGCGCGAAGGCATCGACGACGACCGTCTGCCGGCGATTGCGGGGCCCTACGTCAACGCCGACCTCAGATGGTCGCCCGAGCGCGGCACCATCATCGGGCTGACCGGAAGAACCACGGTCGAGACCACGACCATCGCTAACGAGAGCGGCGACCTCCTCTATTCGGGCCGGCTCACCGGCGAGCGGCAGGTCCGCGCCAACCTGACGGCGAATACAGCGCTGGGGCTCGATTGGCGCGACTACATCGGCTCCGATGGCCACGATCTGGTCCTGAGCGCCGAGGCCGGCCTGACCTGGTGGCTGAACCGCTATGCCGGCCTCACCACAAGAATCAGGACGGAGAAGCTCACCAGCAACCTTCCCGGTCGCGACTATGTCGCCAACAGCGTCTATCTCGGTCTGAAGGTGCGGCGCTGACACTTCGTGATCCTCGCGCCAGCGATGCGGACGCGGAGATCCGAAGGATCCGCTCCGCTTAGCCAGCACCTAGGAAGCGGCGCCGATCCGCTCCGCCGGCCGCACCTCATCCAGCAGCGTGCGGATGACCCCGGCCATGCTCGCATTCATGTCGCTGCGCCAGAGCGCGAAGGCGACATTGGCCTCGACGAAGCCTTCCGGCGAGCCGCAGTCGAAGGTGCGCCCCTTATAGTGATAGCCGTAGAAGGCCTGCTGCTTCTCCAGCTTCAGCATCGCATCCGTCAGCTGGATCTCGTTGCCGGCGCCGCGCTCCTGGCTTTCGAGGATGCCGAAAATCTCCGGTTGCAGGATGTAGCGCCCGTTGATGAAGAGATTGGAGGGCGCCGTGCCAGCCTTCGGCTTCTCCACCATGCCGGTGATGCGGAAACCGTGATGGGTGTCCTCGCCACGGCCGACGATGCCGTATTTATGGGCCTCGGCCGAGTCGCATTCCTGTACGGCGATGATGTTGTTCCCGGTCTCGGCATAGAGTTCGACCATATCCTTCATGCAGCTTTTTTCCGACTGCATGATCATGTCGGGCAAAAGCAGCGCGAACGGTTCGTCACCGACCAGCTCACGCGCGCACCAGACGGCATGGCCAAGCCCCATCGGCACCTGCTGGCGGGTGAAACTGGTCTGGCCCGGCGCTGGCTGCAGCCGCTGCAGGCGGGCGAGCTGGTCGTCCTTGCCGCGCTGGGCGAGCGTATCGTAGAGCTCGAACTGGACGTCGAAGTGATCCTCGATGACCGCCTTGTTGCGCCCGGTCACGAAAATGAAATGCTCGATGCCGGCGTCGCGCGCCTCGTCGACCACATATTGAATGACCGGCCGGTCGACGACCGTCAGCATCTCCTTCGGGATGGCCTTGGTGGCCGGAAGAAACCGTGTGCCGAGACCGGCGACCGGGAAAACTGCCTTGCGAACTCGCTTCATGCTCCACCCATCCGTTTAAGCCCATTATCCGCGCGGCCATCCGCTCCGCAATCCCCCCGAACATTTTCGCGCCGGAATGTTGAATTACCCGAGCGGCTGGCCTGAAAATCGAAAGTTAAAGCACCGACCTCTCTTTTCGTTCCTAATGGCACCTATGGTAAACTAAATACTAACCGGGTTCGGCGTTGAATGATCCTTCCTAATTTTGATGAAGGAGGAAAAGGATGTCCGTTCGCAACAGCTCAAGGCGCCTGACGGCATTTTTGACGGCCGCGGGCCTCACGCTTGCCTTGCTGATGCCCGCCGGACCCGCTTTCGCCGATGCGGGTTTCCGCCAGTGGGTCGCGGGCTTCCGTGCCACCGCGGTTTCGGGCGGCGTTTCCGGCGCAGTCTACGACAGGGCCATGAGGGGCATCGAGCCCGACCCGGTCGTGCTGGAAAAGGCCCGCACCCAGCCGGAATTCACCGCCCCCGCCTGGGATTATTTCGACAACCGCGTGCATGACCAGTCGGTGACCAACGGTCAGGCAATGGCGCGCAAATGGAAGCCGTGGCTGGATCGGATCGAGGCGCGGTTCGGCGTCGATCGCCATATCCTTCTCGCCATCTGGTCGATGGAATCGAACTATGGCGAGATCCTCAAGCGCGACGACATCATGCGCAATGTCATCCGTTCGCTGGCGACCCTTGCCTATGGCGACCCGAAGCGGTCGAAATATGCC
>NZ_RZST01000508.1:0-2955 GCF_003997575.1 Mesorhizobium sp. M1A.F.Ca.IN.022.07.1.1 | reverse complement strand
GCGCGAGAATGCTGCCGACGATCCTCACGACGCACGCGCCGCTCGACCTGATCATCATCATGTTGGGCGCCAACGACATGAAGCCGTGGATCCACGGCAATCCCGTTGCCGCCAAGCAGGGCATGCAGCGCCTGATCGATATCGTGCGCGGTCACGACTATCCGTTCGACTGGCCGGCTCCGCAGATCCTCATTGTCGCGCCGCCCGCGGTGACGCGTACCGAGAATGCCGAATTCAAGGAAATGTTCGCCGGCGGCGATGACGCCTCGAAGCGGCTGGCGCCGCAATATTCCTCGCTTGCCGACGAGGCCGGCTGCGGCTTCTTCGACGCCGGCTCCGTCGCCGTCACCACGTCGCTCGACGGCGTCCATCTCGATGCCGAAAACACGCGGCGGATCGGTCAGGCGCTGGCGCCCCTCGTGCGTGTGATGCTTTCCTTCTAACCCCGAGAAAAATCAGGGAGAAACCCGTGGCTGAGAACTACGACGTCATTATCATCGGCTCAGGCCCCGGCGGCTATGTCACCGCTGTGCGTTCCGCCCAGCTCGGCTTCAAGACGGCGATCGTCGAGCGCGAGCATCTCGGCGGCATCTGCCTCAACTGGGGTTGCATCCCGACCAAGGCGCTGCTGCGCTCGGCGGAGATCATGCACTATTCGAACCACCTCAAGGATTACGGCCTTAAGCTCGACGGCAAGGTCAGCCCCGACACCGCAGCCGTCGTCGACCGCTCGCGAAAGGTGTCTCTCAGGCTGAATGGCGGTGTCGCCTTCCTGATGAAGAAGAACAAGGTCGACGTCATCTGGGGTGAGGCGAAGCTTTCCAAGCCTGGTGAGGTCGTCGTCGCCAAAACCGCCAAGAAGCCGATGGAGCCGCAGCCGCCGGTGCCGAAAGGCGTCAAGGGCGAGGGCACCTACACCGCCAAGCACATCATCCTCGCAACCGGCGCGCGGCCGCGCGCGCTGCCTGGCATCGAGCCGGACGGCAAGCTGATCTGGACCTATTTCGAGGCCATGGTTCCGAAGGAGATGCCGAAGTCGCTGCTGGTGATGGGCTCGGGCGCCATCGGCATCGAGTTCGCCTCCTTCTACCGCACCATGGGCGCCGATGTGACCGTGGTCGAGCTTTTGCCGGCGGTGATGCCGGTCGAGGATGCCGAGGTCTCGAAATTCGCGCAGAAACAGTTCGAGAAGCAGGGCATGAAGATCCTGCTCGAGGCCAAGGTGACCAAGGTCGAGAAGGGTGCCAACTCGGTCACCGCGCATGTCGAGATGAAGGACGGCAAGGTCGAGAAGATCACCGCCGACCGCATGATCTCGGCCGTCGGCGTACAAGGCAATATCGAGGGCCTCGGCCTCGAGGCGCTCGGCGTCAAGACGGATCGCGGCTGTGTCGCGGTCGACGGCTACGGCAGGACGAACGTGCCCGGCATCTACGCCATCGGCGATGTGGCCGGGCCGCCGATGCTCGCCCACAAGGCCGAGCACGAGGGCGTGATCTGCGTCGAGAAGATCGCCAATATCCCGGGCGTGCACGCCATCGACAAGCTGAAGATCCCGGGCTGCACCTATTGCAGCCCGCAGGTCGCCTCGGTCGGCCTGACCGAAGCCAAGGCCAAGGCCGAGGGCAAGGACATCCGCGTCGGCCGCTTCCAGTTCGGCGCCAACGGCAAAGCCATCGCGCTCGGCGAGGACCAGGGCTTCATCAAGACCATCTTCGACAAGAAGACCGGGCAGCTGCTGGGCGCGCATATGATCGGCGCCGAGGTGACCGAGCTCATCCAGGGTTTCGTCGTGGCGATGAACCTGGAGACCACAGAGGAAGAGCTGATGCACACGATCTTCCCGCATCCGACCCTGTCGGAGATGATGAAGGAAAGCGTGCTCGACGCCTATGGCCGCGCTTTGAACGCATGATAGACTGCTCGCGCGAGACTCAGACGCGGCAGCCGGAGGATTCTGAGGGCAAAGCAGTTCGTATCCGGATGCATTTTCACCTGATCAAGGAGGAATTGGCATATGGACGTGAATGGCGTGGGCTGGATAGCAGCCATCATCATCGGAGGCTTGGCCGGATGGCTCGCCGAAATGGTCATGAAGAGCAACACCGGCATCTTCATGAACATCATTTTGGGTATCGTCGGCGCGATCGTTCTGAATGCGATCTTACAGGCTCTCAACATCCAGTCCTTCGGCGCCGGCTGGTTCGCCTATCTCATCACCGGTTTCATCGGCGCCTGCCTGCTGATCTTTGTCGGCCGGCTGGTACGGCGCTGAGCCCCAGCGAAGTCCGTTATGCGAAAATGGCCGTGGCGGCATGCGCCGGCGTGGCCTTTTTCTTTATTCCGAAAAGTCCTAGATGACGCAGACAGGCGGCCGCGACGCGGGCGGCCGCGAAGGGTTCGAAATGGTCACTGTTCTCGACACGATCGCCAATGCGCCGCGCCCGCGGCATCCCGAAAAGGCGCACAGGCCGGACCAGGAAGTGCTGCGCAAGCCGGACTGGATCCGCGTCAAGGCGCCGGTTTCGAAGGGTTACGCCGAGACACGCGAGATCGTGAAGTCGCACAAGCTGGTAACGGTGTGCGAGGAGGCCGGATGTCCGAACATCGGTGAATGCTGGGACAAGAAGCACGCCACCTTCATGATCATGGGCGAGATCTGCACGCGCGCCTGCGCCTTCTGCAATGTCGCCACCGGCATCCCGACCGCCCTCGACGCGGACGAGCCGGCGCGTGTCGCCCATGCGGTCAAGCAGATGGGCCTCAGCCACGTCGTCATCACATCGGTCGACCGCGACGACCTCGACGACGGCGGCGCGCAGCATTTCGCCGATGTCATCCACGCCATCCGCGCCGCCGCGCCTTCAACGACGATCGAGATCCTGACGCCCGACTTCCTGCGCAAGGACGGCGCGCTTGAGATCGTCGTTGCCGCAAAGCCCGACGTCTTCAACC
>NZ_RZST01000507.1:0-2958 GCF_003997575.1 Mesorhizobium sp. M1A.F.Ca.IN.022.07.1.1 | reverse complement strand
GGCGGCCAGGCGGCCGCCTCGCCGCATACGACGCCACCTGTGCCGGACACTGGCGCCCCCTGACGGCGGTCGGATCCCGCCCCGGCGATCTGATCTTGCCTGGACCTGCCTTGCGACTTAGACTCTCGCATATTCGACAGTTTGGCCAACTGAGAACCTGCGCAAGCGATGAAGCGAGACGAGGTGATGAGCGAGATTCAGCCTGCTGCCGGCCCACGGCCCGCACGGACAAACCCGGTTCTTCGCTTGCCGCGGTATTTGGCCCGCCTGCTCACCGCCATTGTCGTCGGAAGCGTGCTGAGCGCGTTTTACTGCGCATGGCACCTGACCTTCTTTGCGCTCTGCATGTTTCGCCCTGTCGTCAATCTGCTTGCCATAGGAGGGGTCGTCATGGTGCCGTTTTCGATCGCGGCATTCGTGAAACCGGAGGCGGCAAACGGGATGCCTTTCTGGGCCTTTCTCCTGATGGCGATCGGCTTCGTTGGCTTTGCCATGGGCTATTCGAAGGTTGTCGACTGGTTCACGCCGCCCGGCGAGAGCGATCCTTTCGAACGCTATCGCCGGCGCGACTGGCTCTAATGGTCCGCGTGACCTTCATGGTGCTCACGGTTTGACGAACCGGTTGGCCTTGGCCGCCTTGTTCATTTCCTTGCGCCGGAAATAGATCGCGCGCCCGCAGCGGATCGTGCTGTGACCTTGCACGATGATGATCTGCTCATCCTTGCGCATGGACTGAGTGATCTCGTGCGGCATGATCAGCGGCCGGCGCTGGAAGTTCACGCTCTCCGATTTCCGCGAACTCGTATTCTTCGTGTCCCAGCCGATGTTGCGCGAGCTTCCCTTGACCTCGACGGTCATTTCCCCGCACTGCGCCGAAACGTTGCGCGCCGTGTCGAGCGCCTTGATCGCCGCATAGCTCGCGAACGCGCATCCGTCGATCCATGATGTCGCGCCGTCTTTGCCAAAATGCCGTTCCATCTGCCCGACGGATTGATACATCAGCATCATGCTGATGCCATATTTGCGGCCACGGTCGCGTGCCTCTTCCAGCACGCGCATGTAGCCGAGCAGATCGACTTCATCGAGCATGAACAGCGCCCGCCGCTTGTAGCCGCCGTCGGCCTGTATCATGGCATTGATCAGCGAGCCGATGATCACACGCCCAATGCCTGGATAGGAGCGCAAGATCGACGCCGGAATGTTGAGGAAGACATCTTTCCTGGCCGACACGATGTCGCTCGACCTGAACGTGTTGCCGCAGACAAGTGCTGCGTAGTTCTCAAGCGACAGCCATTGCGTATCCTTCGATGCGGTCGAATAAACGCCCGAGAACGTCTGCTCGGTCATGTTGGTGAAGACGCCGAGCGTTTCGCGGATGAAGGCCGACGCGGAATGCTCTTGGATGTCGCGCAGCATTGCCAGCACCGAGGGCTCCGGCTCGGAGACGATCTGCCTCAGGCTGCGCAAATTTCGCCGGCCGGCATATTCCGGCGACAGCATCACATGGGCGAGAAGCCCAGTCAGGAAATTGTGCGCCTGGTTCTGGAAATAGGAGCCCGTCGCGTTTTCGAAGCGCGCGCTTTCCGACAGCAGCATATGCGCGACGCCCACAATGTCCTCTTCCTTCTGCCGCGAGGTCTCTATCCCGTCGAGCACGTTGAAACCCACAACCGGGTTCGTTGGATCGAGCACCATCACTTCGCGGCCCAGCGCGCGGATTCTGTGCTCGACCACCATTGGTGCGACCTCGGTAGAAGGATCGAAGCAGATCAGCGGCCCGGTATAGCGCAACGCCGTCGGCACCACGTTGCTCGTGGTCTTGAAGCCACCGGACCCAGCGAAGAAGAGCATATGGGTGGAATCGAAATCCTGTTTGTAGGTGAGCAACGGGGCCTTGCCGCCTTGCCCCCATGTCACCGCATCGTTCGGATCGAACGGCAGCTCATGGACGAGTTCTTTATCGACCCGGTAGCGCTCGCCGACGACGATCTCGCCATCCGGCGGAAACAATTTTCCCGCCGCCGGCATCGAAAGCCAGTCGGCGTCCCCGAAGGTTCCGCGTCTGGCGCGTTTCACCGGTTCGGGCACGACGGTGGAAATGCGCGCGGCGACCGCCACGGTCATGAAGCCGGCGACCGCACCAACGACTGCAACCATGTCGAGATAGGATAGCGCCTGGTCCCATGACACCGCGCCGCTCTCCACCGACGGCGCCAGCCTGCCGAACTCGCGTAGCGCGTAGAAGCCGGCCACTGCCAGAAAGCAGACAAGGCTCGCCATCGACACTGGCCTTCGCCGGTGCAAGGGTAACGCCCAAACGGCCAACAGGCCGGCAAGCGGCCCGAACAGAAGTGCCGGCACGGGCGATGCCCGCAGAAACCAATACTCGGTCTTCCCCGACATGCTCGCGGCCAGTTCCGGCCAGCGCCAGCCAATCACATAAACGGCGAATGCGGTGACTGCGACCGGCACGACAACGAGCAACAGGCTCGGGTGTGGTTTTGCCTGCACGCTCATTCCACCGTCTCCACAATTCGAGGTGATCCGCGGTCCTGCGCACCAGCCTTGAACGCTTCCTCCCCGGTATCGCGCAGACGTCTATGCTCGGATGTGCCTGGCTTGATACTTGCCAGTTCGAGAAGGCCGCCGAGCAGAAACGCCCGGTCCGCATTCGATAGTCCCGCCCTGACGACGATGCCGCCGAGCAGGAATTTTTCTCGCGCCTCGCGCTTTCGGTCAGCCGTCATGAGAAACCGCCGCCGCCGTTCCAGACCCGCTAGCTGTTGATCGACGCGGCGAAGCAGCTGCGCCAGCAAGCCCTTTCTTCTCCGCTTTGCGAAATCGCGCGGCGACCTCCTCGAAGATCGCGTCGAGTTCCTCATCGGGAATCTCCATTTCCGCCAGACCGGATTTTGTCGCAGCGCGGGCAAAGCGTTCGGCGGACTTTGCAATCACTGT
>NZ_RZST01000506.1:0-2986 GCF_003997575.1 Mesorhizobium sp. M1A.F.Ca.IN.022.07.1.1 | reverse complement strand
GCTCGGCATCTACTGGGCCCCAATCTCGATTCCCTCGCCGGCTGGCAGGATGTACTGGCACGCCCGCCATGACGACGAGGCGCCGCATCGCTGGATCCGCGAGCAGATCCTGGTGGAAGTCGAGGCGCTCGGCTTCCGCAACCTGGAGGATGAGGTCGGGGAGTAGACTCTGTTATCCGGCCGCCAGGCCGATGGCCGCGGGCTGGCGCAGCGCGAGCCGCCCCGCGACATAGTCCTTGACCTGGCGGACCGCCTGCGCGCGCGACACGCTGCCCGGCTGCAGGCCAAGCCTGAGCCACAGCCCGTCGATCAGAGCGGTGACGCCGAGTACGATCTCCGCGGCCAACTCCGGCGATGCGAGGCCGCGCAGGCCGGACAACAGGTTCGAGCGCATGCGCGCGTGGATCACTCGCTGGATGCGCGCCAGCTTCTCGTCGCGCGGCACCTCGGCGCAGAGCGACAGCCAGGCGTGACAGAGCGGCGGCAGGAACAAATGCTCCTCGAAATTGCCCTCGATCACCGCGTCCAGCCGCTCGATCGGCGTTCGCGCGCGCTTGAGCCGCGCCACCACCGCGTTGCACAGCACTGCATTGGCCTCGCGCATCGCGTGCTCGAACAATTCCTGCTTGTTGCGGAAATAGTGCAGCACGATGCCCTTCGAGGCGCCGGCCTGGGCCGCGACCTTTTCCAAGGTGGCGCCGGCAATGCCCTCGCGCTCGAGCACCGCAAAGGCCGCTTGCCGCAACTCCTTGCGGCGTATGTCGCTGAGACGTGTGAGCTTCACCGGATCGATCCATGTTTGCGAATCCATGTTGACATTTTCGCCCGCTCAGATCAATCATTGACCACTGGGACAATAACATGACCAAATGGTCAACAGAGGAGAACCGGAATGGTGCGCTTGCTTGCGAATGGCGTCTGTCTCGCTGCCTTGATGGTGGCCGCTCAAACCGTTCAGGCGGCCGAGGCGGAGGAATGTAAGGTGGTGCGAATGGCCGAGCCCGGCTGGAACGATCTCGCCTTCACGACGGGCGTGGCCAAGGTCCTGCTCCAGGCGCTCGGCTATGAGCCGCAGAGCGACGTGCTTGGCATCAACGTCATCTACGAAGGCATGAAGAACAAAGACCTCGACCTGTTCCTCGGCTACTGGGATCCGGCGATGGTCACTTATTACGAGCCTTACAGGAAGGACGGCTCGATCGAGAATGTGCGGGTCAATCTGGTCGGCGCCAAATACACCTTCGCCGTGCCGACCTACGTCTGGGAAGCCGGCGTCAAGGATCTCTCCGACCTGCACAAATTCGCCGACAAGTTCGGGAAGAAGATGTACGGCATCGAGCCCGGCTCGAACCAGCTGATGATGGATGCTATCGCCGATCCTCAGTTCCAGCTCGACGGCTGGCAGGTGGTCGAATCGAGCGAAGCCGGCATGCTCTCGGAGGTCGGCTACGAGATCAAGGAGAAGCAGTTCATCGTCTTCCAGGGCTGGGCGCCCCATCCGATGAACACGATGTACGACTTCAAGTATCTGACCGGCGGCGACAAGTTCTTCGGCCCGAATTTCGGCGCCGCGACGGTGACGACCCAGGTGCGCAAGGGATTCCTGCAGGAGTGCCCGAACGTGGCGCAGTTCCTGAAGAACCTTGCCTTCGACATCGATCTGGAAAATGTCGGCATGGGCTACCTCATCAATGACGGCATGAAGCCGGAGGAAGCGGCGCTTAAGTCGATCACGCTCAACAAGGATCGTGTCGACGCCTGGCTTGCCGGCGTCACCACCTTCGACGGCAAGCCCGGCCTCGCCGCGGTCAAGGAAAAGCTTGGACTGTGAGGCCCGCGGCATTGGATCTGTCGGGACAGGGGGGCGAGCAGGACGCCTGGGCCGGCCGCAAGCGATTCGTCGATGTCGGTGGCCTCGACCTCGCCTATGTCGAGGTCGCCGGCTCGGAACCGCCGCTCGTCCTGGTGCACGGCTTCACCGACACCAGCCGCAGTTTCTCGTTGCTGGCGCCGCATCTTTCCGCGCGGCGGCTGGTCATGCCGGACCTGCGCGGCCATGGCGCCTCGCAGGCGGGCAGGGGCTTTGGCATCGCCGATTTCGCCGACGATGTCGCCGGGCTGATCCGCAACCTGCGGCTCGCCCGGCCGGTCGTTCTCGGCCATTCGCTGGGTGGCATGGTCGCCATGCAGGTGGCCGCGCGGCATCCGGAACTGGTCGGCGGGCTGGTCATCCTGGCCGGGGCGCTGAAGGCAGATTTCGCGCCGGACCATCCGTTGGTTGACGGCGTGGCGGAACTGCGCGACCCGATCTCGCCGACTGATCCGTTCTACGACTGGTGGCACGCCTGCGGGTCCGGCGTGCCGCGGGCCCTTCTTGCCGGCCTGGCGGCGGACGCTTCGGCGATGCCGGCGGCGCGCTGGCGCGCCATTCTCGAAGAAATCCGCCGCACGGATCTGACCGCGGCGGCGCGGGCTGTGCGGGTCCGGACGTTGATCATTGCCGGCGCCTGCGATCCCCTCTTCGGCCAAGCGCACCAGGAGGCTTTGGCCGAGGCGCTTGCCGGATCGCGTCTCGTCTGGGCGCAGGACTGCGGCCACAATCCGCACTGGGAAGACCCGGCCTTCGTCGCCAAGGCAATAGCCGACGTGCTGCCAGCCGAGTGACTACCGCAACAGCGATCGGGCCGTCGGCGTGAGGCGCAACGTCTCTGCCGGCTGCGTCGAAGCAGCCTGCATGGTTTGGCGAACCGCCTGCCATGCCGGAGAAGCGCCAAGGCCGGACCGATAGTTCGCATGGGCGTCGCCATCGTCGAAACCGATGACTGCGATGAAGACATTTTCGCCGGCTCGCACCGGCAGCCGCGAAAAAGTGTTTTCGGCATGCTCGCTGACGAAGGCGCCGAGCAGCCGGCCCCCGCTGGCCGTCAGTTGCGGAACCATTTCCGCCCGGAAACGCTCGGCAAAGCCGGTTTCCATGCCGTGGCGC
>NZ_RZST01000505.1:0-3032 GCF_003997575.1 Mesorhizobium sp. M1A.F.Ca.IN.022.07.1.1 | reverse complement strand
GGCCGAGGCGCTGTGGGCGGCGGTGCGCATGCTGCCGGACAAGCAGCGCGACGCGGTGCTGCTCGTCTATGGCGAAGGGTTGAGCCACGCGGCTGCGGCCGAGGTGATGGCGATCTCGGAGGCGACGGTTTCCTGGCACATCCATGAAGCGAAGAAACGGCTGAAGCTGCTCATGCGCTCAGCCGGGGAAGTGTGACCATGGTCGACGACAACGAACTCGAAAGGCTGCGAAATCTGGCAGTTCCGGCGCCGGACAGCGAAGCGCAAACGCGTGCGTTGGCCGCCGCGATGCACGCCTTCGACTTGAACGAAAAAATTTCGACCGCCCCCCAAGGATCGCCGGCAGGTCTTCGTCTCACGGAGCGAGCACAAAGGCTCTGGAGAGAGATCATGCAACGGAAACTCATTGCCACCCCGGCCCTGACCGCGCTGGTCGCGCTGCCTATCGCCGGCTATGCCGCTTTTGAGATGCTGAGGGAGCAGCCGCCCGTTATTTCAAACGGGAAGGTCACCGAAACGGTGGCCGACAAGCCGGTTGCGCAGAAGCCGATACCGAACCAGCCCGCGATCAGCGAGCCGCTGGCGGCCGCGCCTGCCAAGGAGAAGAAGACCGGCGCCGACAGCGAGAGGCGTGTCGAAGACGAGGCGCAGGTCGCACCGGCATCGCCGCCGAAAACTGAATTGAGCCGATCCGATGATCGGACCAGGCAGGAATACGGGGCGTTGGAGGACTTTGCCAAGCAAGTACCACAGGCGCTGCCTGCGCCGCCGCCTGCACCTGCGGAGGTTGACCAGCTGGCCGCCGGCGGACGCGCGAATGCCCAGGCGCCGGCAACCGCCATGCAGCCTGCAGAGATGCCGGCTGGCGCCGTCGCTGGTTTCGGGCCGAGGGTTCAGCCGGCGCCCATGCCGGCCGATCAAATGCAGCCGCAAGAGCAAAACCGCGACCGCATCGAGACCTTCAAGACCAATCCGGTGCACCAAGCTGCCCAGGATCCGGTGTCGACCTTCTCGATCGATGTCGACACGGCGTCCTATTCCTTCGTCCGCCGCTCGCTGAAGGAAGGTATTCTGCCCGACCCAGGCACGGTCCGGGTCGAAGAGATGATCAACTACTTCCCTTATGACTGGAAGGGGCCAGACTCGGCCGCGACGCCGTTCAATTCGACTGTCACCGTCATGCCGACGCCCTGGAACGAGCGCACCAAGCTGATGCATGTTGCGATCAAGGGTTTTGACGTGAAGCCGGTCGAGGCGCCGAAGGCAAACCTGGTGTTCCTGATCGATGTTTCGGGTTCGATGGACGAGCCGGACAAG
Organism: Mesorhizobium sp. M1A.F.Ca.IN.022.07.1.1; assembly: GCF_003997575.1. Classification (NCBI taxonomy): domain Bacteria; kingdom Pseudomonadati; phylum Pseudomonadota; class Alphaproteobacteria; order Hyphomicrobiales; family Phyllobacteriaceae; genus Mesorhizobium; species Mesorhizobium sp. M1A.F.Ca.IN.022.07.1.1. Next base: position 1,715 of record NZ_RZST01000505.1, on the reverse strand, counting down.
CTGCCGCTCTTGAAGTCGGCGTTCCGGTTGCTGGTCAGCAAGCTCAAGGCCGACGACACCGTCTCCATCGTCACCTATGCCGGCAATGCCGGCACGGTGCTGATGCCGACAAAGGCCGCGGAAAGGCAGAAGATTCTTGCAGCGATAGACAATCTGGAGCCAGGCGGTTCGACCGCCGGCGAGGCAGGCATCAAGGAAGCCTACAAACTTGCGCAGCAGTCTTTCGTCAAGGACGGCATCAACCGCGTGATGCTTGCCACCGACGGCGATTTCAACGTCGGCCAGACCGATGACGACGACCTCAAACGGTTGATCGAGAAGGAGCGCAAGACCGGCGTGTTTCTCTCGGTGTTCTGCTTCGGCCGCGGAAATCTCAACGACCAGATGATGCAGACCATCGCCCAGAACGGCAATGGCACGGCCGCCTATATCGACACGCTTGCCGAGGCCGAGAAGGTGCTGGTCGAGGACGCGTCCTCGACGCTCTTCACCATTGCCAAGGATGTGAAAATCCAAGTCGAGTTCAACCCGGCCAAGGTCTCGGAATACCGGCTGGTCGGCTATGAGACGCGGGCGCTCAAGCGCGAGGATTTCAACAATGACCGCGTCGACGCCGGCGATATCGGTTCCGGCCATTCGGTGACGGCGATCTACGAGGTCACGCCCAAGGGAAGCGGCGCCGAGCAGGTCGATCCGTTGCGCTATGGCGAGGCGAAGGTCGACAATGGCGGCGTTGCCAATGCGGGCGAATATGCCTTCGTAAAAATCCGCTACAAGCTGCCGAACGAGAATGTCTCGAAACTGATCACGACACCGGTGACCGCGGCCAACGAGGTGCCGTCCTTCGATGAAGCCGGCGTCGACCAGCGCTTTTCGGTCGCGGTCGCGGCTTTCGGGCAGAAGCTGCGCGACGCGGATCAGACGGCGAATTTCGGCTACGACCGGATCCTGGAGATCGCCAACGCCGCGCGCGGCGCTGATCCGTTCGGCTACAGGGCGGAATTCCTGTCGCTGGTGCGGCTAGCCTCGTCGCTGGGCACCAACAGATAGGGCGGGTGCCGTCCATGGAACAAAAAGCCGGCGGAGGACCTGCCGGCTTTTGCCGATCGTTAAATTGCGCGGCTTTTCCGGAACTTCATCGCAATGCCCTCCTGTTAGTCAAAGCTGATAGAAGTGAGGGGCTGGAATTGCATATCACCGGGAACGTGACGCCGACTGCGGGCAATCTTCAGACGCGAGCACCGTCCGCTCCGTCGGCGGAATCCGCGCGGATCAGGAATAATGTCGATGCGGCCCGCGACACGGCGCTCTCTGCGCTCAACAACGACCGCTTTCGCGTGATGCTGGAGCAGATCAGCGACCCGCGCGCGTCCGGCGCGTTGATGACGATGGGCGCCGACGGCAAGAACAGCGCCGCCACCGATCTCGGTACGGCGCTGTCGCGCTACGCTGAAAACAGCGAATAGAGCAGGCCAACTTCAGGCGCGGCTGCGCCGGCGTTCGCGACGGCCTTCGCCTGCCTCGGCAGCGCTCGCTATCTTGTTGCGCATCGGCCCGATGCGCTCGACGATGGACTCGACCGTCGGACGCGCCGACTTGGTGTGCGCGTCGAGCGCCTTGCGCATCGCGGCAAGGTGAGCGAACGAGGTGCCGCAGCAGCCGCCGACGATCTTGGCGCCCGCATCGACTGCCAGCCGGACATAGTCGGCCATCAG
>NZ_RZST01000504.1:0-3035 GCF_003997575.1 Mesorhizobium sp. M1A.F.Ca.IN.022.07.1.1 | reverse complement strand
GGAGTGGGGAGAATAGCCATAAGGTGGTCCCTCGTTGCGCTGGCGGAGCAGTCCGCGAGATGCGGTTTGGGCAACCGGTATCTGCCCGACCAGAACATGATGGGTAGAGCCGCCTCATCCGACGCTTCATCGACACCTGATCACCGGCGGCTGACGCATGGCAGAACGGCCTCGACCGGGGATGGTTCCACAGCGATCCCGCCGCGCTTCGGCGGGGTCGGACACGAATGACGATCAAATGATTTCCCGTCGCCCATTTCGCCCTTGCCGGCGCCATGCAGCGCCTTAGTTCCGTTTGCGGGGCGGGTGATCATCTGCCGACATAGGAGGCGGCCTTGAAGCACCAAACCGTAGACCAACTCAATGCCGTTGCCGACGTTCATGCTGAAGCAGCGGTTCTCATCGCCAGTCGTGGCCAACGCCTCGAACGCTGGGCGCAACTTCTGGAGCAGGATCCCGGCCGGCGCCTTATGGCGCTTGCGGGCACCGAATACGCCACACCCGACGTGCGCGAAAAGATGCGTTCCACCGGATCGCCGATTACTGTCGCCTTCGAAGACCCGATCTTTCGTGCTCAGGGCCTGAAGGACGACACCTACGGCGAAGCAAAGCGCTTCTTCGAACTCAGCGACTGGCAACTGCACGAGGTCGTCTGCCATTGCCATGTCGGCGCCAATCTGCCGGCACGCTGGGCGGCGTCCCGCGTTCGCGCGGCCATCTCTCCAGGCTCGGGAATTCTTGCCTGGCTGAGATCGGTGTTCATGCACTAAGACGACTGCCGCGGTTCGAAGAACCGCGGCAAGTTCAATCCTTATCGGAGACGGAGGGGAGTTGTCCCCAGCCGTCGGTAGCTAGAGCGATTCACCGTTTTGCGAGAACGTCGAACCGCTCTATCTTTTTGCTTTCGCTCATTCTGCTGTTGATGCAATTCCCCGCGCGAAGTTTGGGACTATGTCTGGAATTTGCTCTTAGGGCTGCCCGCGCCGCACCTCCACTCAGCGATCGATCTCTCCGAACACGATATCCAGCGATCCGATGATGGCCGCGACATCGGCGATCATGTGCCCGCGCGACAGGAAGTCCATCGCCTGAAGGTGGGCGAAAGACGGCGCACGTATCTTGCAGCGGTACGGAACATTGCTGCCGTCAGAGACAAGATAGACGCCGAATTCGCCTTTGGGCGCCTCCACCGCGGCGTAGACCTCGCCCTGCGGCACATGATGGCCTTCGGTGTAGAGCTTGAAATGGTGGATCGTCGCCTCCATGGAACGCTTCATGGTGGCGCGCGGCGGCGGCGTGATCTTCTGGCTCGGTACGGCGACCGGGCCGTGCCCGTCGGGCAAGCGCAGCTTCTCCAGACATTGCCTCATGATCCTAACCGACTGCCGCATCTCCTCCATGCGCACGAGATAGCGGTCGTAGCAGTCGCCGTGCTTGCCGACCGGAATGTCGAAATTCATTTCGGGATAGCATTCATAGGGTTGCGCCTTGCGCAAATCCCAGGCCGCGCCCGAGCCGCGCACCATCGGGCCGGAGAAACCCCAGGCCCAGGCATCGTCCTGTCCGATCACGCCGACGTCGACATTGCGCTGCTTGAAGATACGGTTTTCGGTCAGGAGTTCATCGAGATTGCTCAAAGTTCCCAGGAACGGATCACAGAAATTCCAGATGTCGTCGAGCAACTCTCCCGGCAGATCCTGATGCACGCCGCCGACCCTGAAATAGTTGGCATGCATGCGCGCGCCCGACGCGCGCTCATAAAAGACCATCAGCTTCTCCCGCTCGGCGAAGCCCCAGAGCGGCGGCGTCAGCGCGCCAATATCCATCGCCTGCGTGGTGACGTTGAGCAGGTGCGACAACAGCCGGCCGATCTCGCAAAACAGGACGCGGATAAGCTGTCCGCGCCGGGGAACCGATATTTCGAGCAGCTTCTCGGCGGCCAGGCAGAAGGCATGCTCCTGGTTCATCGGCGCCACATAGTCGAGCCGGTCGAAATAGGGCAGGGCCTGCAGATAGTTCTTGTATTCGATCAGCTTCTCTGTGCCGCGGTGGAGCAGGCCGATATGCGGATCGGCGCGGTCGACGATCTCGCCGTCGAGTTCCAGCACCAGCCTGAGCACACCATGCGCCGACGGGTGCTGCGGTCCGAAGTTGAGCGTGAAGTTGCGAATTGCGGTTTCGGCCATGGCGGCCTCTTCGCGGACTCTCATTTTGTTTGGCCGCTGCAGTCGGGTCAACCGCCCGCGGCGCCGCTGATCATGTCGTGGTCTGGATGATCAGCGTCAGCGTGCCGTCGCCATCGATGTTGGCCGCGACGACCTGCGAGGAATTCAGCCCGTTCGCATGCAGCACCGATACCGCCTCGGGCGAGGCATCGATCGATTTCTGCAGCTTGGCCAGGTCCGTGGCGGTTGTCCTGGTGACCACGGCTTCGGCCTGGACCTTGATCTCCGCGGGCAGGTCCTCCATCGCCACCACCACGACGTTGGTAACGGTCTGGCCGGAACTTGGCGGATCGGGTTGCACCTGGTCGAGCCGAGGTTGTTCAGCCGGGGGCAGAACCTGGGGCGGTTGCGGATCGGCGTGTTGAGCCGAGACCGACTGCGCCAGGGCAAGGGTCGAAAGAGCGAGCATCATCGTCAATGTCCGCATCGTCTTTCCTTCCATGTATCGAAGTCTGACGACACAACCCCTCCGCCCGGCGATGGTTCCGGCCCAAGAGGGCAAGTGACGGTGAATGTTGGCGGGCGACGGCTGGATATCTCACACAGCCAAAACTGACAGCGCAGCAGCCTGCAGGCGTTCGAACGCGGCAAAGCGCCTGTCGTGGCAGGCAGCGAGCGCGTCGTTCGGCGAATAGACCTCGCCCACCTCCGACATCGCCGCCATGGCCGCGCGAAGGTCGGAGTGGCGCCCGGCGGCCACCGCGCCGAGCATCGCTGAGCCGAGCAGCACCGGCTCGGGGGACGTTGGCGCGTAGACCACCTCGCCGACTCCGCCGGCAAGGTGGTCTACGCGCCAACGTCCCCCGAGCC
>NZ_RZST01000503.1:0-3058 GCF_003997575.1 Mesorhizobium sp. M1A.F.Ca.IN.022.07.1.1 | reverse complement strand
TCCCTGAACCTTGTGATGTCATTCCTGTGGGCGGGACTAAGCCCGCCGGGTTGAAAAAGCGGGCCCGGAATTGCTCAAGACCCGTTCGTAGGCACACCTCATGCCGCCTTGCGCATCCCTGAATTAGCTTGGTCAGCCGCAACCTCCCGTTCGAGCGCGAGCAGCGCCTGCTCGACCTCGTCGAGGCGCGAAGGGCGGTTGTTTTCAGGCATGCCCTCATTGGTCGCCAAATCGATCAGATACTCCGTCCAAGCCCAGTTCATCAGGACCGAGCGCTTGGCCTCCAGCGTCAGCTTCGGATCGCGGGCCACGCCCATGGGCGACGTCCAGCTTTCCGGACCGAATGGATCGTTGCGGTTTGCAGCGCCGTCGAGGGCGCGCCCGTAGCTCTCCTGAAGCGCGGCAAGTCCGAGCCGGTCGAGTGTCATGTTGGAAAATGCGTAAGTCGACCTTCCGGGCTTCGCAGACCTCGAATTGGTCGACACATCATCAGCCTGCTCCGTCGGGTTCTGAACGACATAGGACAATCCGTGTCGCTCTGCGTAGCGCACAGCTGCCTCCAGCGTCGGGAAGTTCAACTCGACCTGGGTCAGCGTGTCGCGGCCGCCGGTGTAGCCCATTAGCGGCTCTATAAAGGGCGCGGTGCGCCGCTCAAAAACGAGACGCCAACCGCGCGTGCGGGCGGTGCCGGAAGTCGTCGCCGCGCGGGACGGCTTATAGATCCGTGCGACGGCGTCGCCCGGGAAGGTCGAGCGTCCCGTCGAAAGGGGCTTCTGCCGGTTGTCTTTCGACGACCGCCCCTGCGGGATTGGTGTTCTGTTTGGTCGTGTCAACCTGTCTCTCCATCGTTCATCCTCCCTGTGTGGCAAGGATGCTGCCGGCGGGGGCCGGCAGCATCCAGCCGGCGCCTGCCACGCGTCAGCTCTTGATGGCGATGCGCTTTCCCTGCGACTGCGCCTTCTCGCTCTTGGGCAAGGTCACGGTCAGCACACCATTGCTGAAGCGGGCATCAACCTTGTCTTCCTTGACCTCGTAGCCGAGCGGGATACGGCGCTCGAAGCGACCATAGAAGCGCTCGGAGAACTGCCTGTCCCTGTCCTCCGTTTCGGAACGCTTCTCGCCCTTCAGCGTCAGCACGCCGTCGTCGAGCAGGACTTCGATGTCCTTCTCCTCAAGACCGGGCACCTCGGCCGTCACCTTGACCTCCGTCTCGCCGTCGGAAATCTCGACGCTTGGCCAACCGCCGCCGAAGGCGGAAGCGCCACTGAAGGCAGGTAAGGTCGAACCGAAGCTGCGGAAGACATCATCGAACAGCCGGTTCACCTCGCGATGCAGCGACAGCAACGGATCACGGTCGCCTGCGCGGAATAGGGCCGGAGCCTGATTGCCGTTGTTGCGGCCCCAAGGGATCAGATCTCGAACGCTCATTTTTCTTCTCCTTTCGTTCGTTGTGATTGACAATGCACCATTCGGTGCCGGGCTCATGACCCGGCGCCCGCGCGCGAGTGCACTCGCGAAATGCCTTAGGCGGCCGGCTTTCCAGCCTCGATCTGCTTCGGCGAGGACTTCGGCGTCGCCTTGCCGCTCGTCGCGATTTCGATCTGGCGCGGCTTCATCTCTTCAGGAACTTCGCGCTTCAGATCGATCGTCAGCAGACCGCTGACCAGGCTGGCATTCACCACCTTCACGTGGTCGGCCAGCTCGAAACGGCGCTGGAAGGCGCGACTGGCAATTCCGCGATGAAGATACTGGCCATTCTCCTCGCCCGCCTTGTGACCGGACACCATGAGCATGTTCTGCTCCTGGGTTAGGGTCAGATCGTCCTGGCTGAAGCCAGCTACCGCCATGGTGACGCGGTAATCGTCCTCGCCAAGCTTGGCGATGTCATACGGGGGCCAGCTGTCGATGGTTTCGCCGCGGCTCGCGGCCTCAAGCGCGTTCAGCATTCGGTCGAAGCCGATGCCCGACCGGAAAAGTGGGGTGAAATCGAGAGTGGTTCTCATAGCCACATCCTCCTCTGAGCAACATGGGTACAAGACTGACGTCGGCGGATGCTGTTGCATCCACCCGACACGCCGGCCCCAAGATGGGCCTCCGGCGGAGTACGATTTAGTTCGGCGGTGTCCGTGTTCAAGAGGCCTTGCAGAAGGTGCCAATCCGGAGGGGTGCCGACATCAATAGGAGACGCGCCTTTCCGGTTTGGCTTTCCGAGTATGGTGAGTTCGTAGCCTGCGCGGCTCGGTCGCTTTGGGGCCACCGTTTGCTCCGTCCAGGGAAGCCGCAATAGCCTTTTGCCCGCTTCCTATGAACCAGCGCACAAGCTTGAGCTCTGCGAGAATCAGGCTGCAAGCAAGCCGCCGATAGCGCTGCAACGCGGCGTTGCTTTTCTCCTCGATCATGCTGTTGGCCAGTTCACCCGGTGCCGGCGTTTTTGCCAGGCAGGTCCAGCTCCCGGCGTAGCGATTGCCGAGACTTGCTGCGCCGCAAGGAACATCAGTGTTGAGGCAGCGGTGCGCCGCCTCCAGCCGGCGGCTTCGGCCGCGTCAAGCAGTCCCGCGAGCAGCGGCTGCAGCGCTGTTCGGCACTCCGCCTCATATGCGAGGAACTCGCTCGGCACATGTTCCGGCGCCGGGACTGGACCGGTGCCGCTCATCACATCCATGATGGCCTCCCAGTACCTCCTAAGAGACCCGCTCCCGGAGCGGGGCTCGCGATCTTGCGCATGTCGAGCTAGTTTTGCCTTCTTCTACTTTCAAGAGGGTGCCGCAAAATTTTGGCGGTCTCGATCCTAGAGCGCTAGTGCGCTGAAAACATGCGCTAATTCGATCGCGAGGGGTTGAATTCGCGATTGAGCTGAACAAAATTAATGGCTGCCGGCGCCGCCGGGACTGTCGAGAAATTGGAACCGAAAACAAGGAGTCTTTTGGAGACGGAGGACAGAAATGGACCGACAGATGCTTTCGCCGATCATTCCTTCCCTTGCTCCCGACATATCAGACCTTTCGCTCGACCGGCTGCTGTCGCCGGCCAGCCATTTTCAGCACCCGCAGGATGTGCT
>NZ_RZST01000502.1:0-3092 GCF_003997575.1 Mesorhizobium sp. M1A.F.Ca.IN.022.07.1.1 | reverse complement strand
GTATGGCGCCGGTTATGAGCTTCCTGATGATGGGCCGCGACATGCGCGCCATGGAGCCGACCGAGCTGCTATTCTGGGGGGTGATGTCGGTCGGCGTCATTGCCGGCTTCGCGCTGGCCTATCCCGCGAATGTCTGGCTGGTCGCGCGCGGCCTGAAGCATGGGCTGATGACCGAGCGCTCGGCAGACACCGGAAAGGCCAACCGAGAGCCCGTTGCCGAGATACAGCACGCGCAGATGCAGATGCAGCAGGCCAACGCCAGTGGCCATGCTCATCACGAGCACGGGCACGATATGGGACCACACAAGGGGAGCGGCAGCCACCAGATGCGGTCGGACGCGACAACGCCCCAGATCGCTGCGCTCGGCGTGGTGTCGCTGATTGCGCTCGGCGTCGGCATGCTGGCTCCGGCGAACTGGCTGAACCTGCGACTGTCGGCCCGCGACGTCGGCGGGGTGATCATGCCGCCGGGCATGATCATGGACCGCGACACGCCGGCCGACGCGATGCGCGACATGGCGGCGGCCGATCCGCGCCTGGTGAGCGCATCCTATGGCCTTTCGGCCAAGGGAGACCAAGACCTGCCGTTCCGGATGGAGAACGGCGTGAAGGTGTTCGAGCTGCGACCCTCGGTGGTCCGCTGGCAGATCCTGCCGGATGTGACGGTCGACGCCTATGCCTATAACGGCCAGATCCCGGGCCCGCGCATCCATATCCGTCAGGGGGATCGCATCAGGGTCAACGTCACAAACGATTTGCCGGAAGAAACGACTATTCATTGGCATGGGATGATCCTGCCCAACCAGATGGACGGGCCGGCTGAGATAACGCAAAAACCGATCGAGCCAGGCGGTAAGTTTTCATACGAGTTTACGGCCACGCAGCACGGGACCTATTTCTATCATCCGCATGCCAAGCCAGACCGCACGCAAGCGCTCGGCCTCTACGGGGCTCTGATCATCGATCCTGCCAATGCAGCAGACGAAGTGGCGGCCGACGATGACTACATCATCCAGCTTCAGGAATGGCTCAAGCGCGAGCGGCTGACATATCCGTCGATGCCGATGGATGGCGGCATGCCGAATTTCTTCACCATCAACGGCAAGGCCTATCCCTCTACCGATACAATCCATATGAAGGTCGGCGAGACGCTGAAGGTTCGTTTCATCGGGACTAACAACGGCTTCATCCATCCGATGCACATCCACGGCGGTCCATTCGAGGTCGTCGCGCGCGACGGCGAGACCATTCCCGCCTCGGCCCGTTTCCTAGCCGACACGATCAACGTCGGACCTGGCCAACGCTATGACGTCGTATGGAAGGCACAGCGCCCCGGCAAATGGCTGATCCACTGCCATATCCCGCATCATACGACGAACAACAATGTCGAGCAGAAGGGCGGCGGTGGGCTGATGGTCGTCATCGATGTGAGCTGAAGTTATTTGCCGCTGTTGCATCCCGTTTTGAAAATGGCGGCTGGCCTGTCTCGGGGCTCTGGAGAAGAAAGAAGTCATGCTGAGGGTCCTTGCTGACCGCACTTATCGGCATCTTTTCATGGCGCAGGTCATCGCGCTGGTCGGCACCGGTCTGGCGACAGTTGCGCTCGGCCTTCTGGCGTTCGATCTCGCCGGCGCGGATGCAGGCGCGGTGCTTGGTACCGCGCTCGCCATCAAGATGATCGCCTATGTTGGCGTCGCGCCGGTAGCGGCCGCTTTCGCGGAGCGGCTGCCGAGGCGCACCATGCTGGTGGCGCTCGATCTCGTGCGCGGCGGGGTCGCGATGTTCCTGCCCTTCGTCACCGAGATCTGGCAGGTCTACGTCCTGATCTTCATCCTGCAGTCGGCGTCGGCCGGCTTCACGCCGACGTTCCAGGCCACAATCCCTGACGTTCTGTCGGGCGAAAAGGATTATACCAAGGCGCTTTCCCTCTCACGCCTGGCATACGATCTCGAAAGCGTTGCCAGTCCGATGCTGGCTGCGGCGCTGCTTTCGGTGATCAGCTTTCATAGCCTTTTCGCGGGCACCGTCATCGGCTTCCTGGCTTCCGCCGCGCTGGTGTTTTCGGTCATGCTGCCGAGCCCGAAACCCTCGCGACCACGCGGCATCTACGATCGCACGACGCGCGGCTTGCACATATATCTCGCGACGCCGCGTCTGCGCGGTTTGCTGGCCCTCAATCTTGCGGTGGCGGCCTCCGGCGCCATGGTAATCGTCAATACGGTCGTGCTGGTGCAGGGTCAGTTTGGCCTGTCGCAGCGCCAGACGGCGCTCGCCCTGGCGGCCTTTGGTGGCGGGTCCATGATCGCCGCGCTCGCCCTGCCGCGACTGCTCGAGAAGATACCCGATCGGACGGCGATGCTAACGGGCGCGGCTATCCTGGTGGCCGGCATGTTCCTTGGGCCGCCTGTTGGTCAATATCCGCTGCTGCTGGCACTGTGGTTCGTGCTCGGACTTGGCTACTCCATCGCTCAAACACCGTCGGGTCGCCTGATCCGCCGTTCCGCGGACGCCGTCGACAGGCCAGGCTTGTTCGCCGCGCAGTTCGCACTCTCCCATGCCTGCTGGTTGATCACCTATCCGATCGCCGGACGCGCAGGGGCGGCAATGGGCTTGCCCTTCACCTATCTTTTGCTTGGCGCTATCGGCACCATCGCGTTGCTGGTGGCAATGGGATTGTGGCCGCGTCACGATCCCGACGTTATCGCGCACGTCCACGACGACCTGCCGCAAGGCCATCCCCATATTCAGGATGCCCTCTGGACCGAGGCGGGTTACGAACACGCGCACGGTTTTGTCGTCGATGATCGGCACCCGAGATGGCCGAAGGCGAGCTGACGGACGCGATGATTGGCGACACTGCCGCATTCGGCGGATTGTTCCTGACCGCGTTTGCGGCGGCGACCGTCCTGCCGCTGCAATCGGAAGCGCTGCTGACCGGCCTGCTCCTTACGGGCGCCCAGTCGCCGGTCGCCCTGATCCTGGTCGCCACGCTCGGCAATGTGCTGGGCTCGGTGGTCAACTGGCTGCTTGGGCGTGGCGTCGATCGTTTTCGCGACCGCAAATGGTTTCCGGTGAAACCCACTGTCCTCGAC
>NZ_RZST01000501.1:0-3096 GCF_003997575.1 Mesorhizobium sp. M1A.F.Ca.IN.022.07.1.1 | reverse complement strand
GCACTGGCGGCACCGCCGACCCGGTAGGCAGCAACAGGCTGCCATGGCTGCAATCTGGCCAGCGAAACGCCGCCGAGATCGGCCGGCGCAGGCAGCGTTTGAGAGGCGGGACTTGCGACGGAGACTGCGCTGGCGGACGACGCATTCGGCAGACCGGCCAGGCCGATTGCCAGCAGCAGAACCTTGACCCTCGACGCCGACGAGGCAGCTTTTTGTATTTTCATGACGCCCACCTTTGACTGTGGACGCTACCGATTTTGTCTCAAATTATCGGAAAGGAAGGTGGGTAAGTTTCCGCGAATCAATCTATTCTGCTTTGTCTCAAATTTTATTCAAATTTATACTTGAATTTGCCGAACTGCCGCCGCGCTCCCCAGCCGGTTCGGCGGCGCCCCTGAAGATATATAACTGAATATATCGTTGCGATTTACCAAGTGTAAAAAATGCAAGTCCATGCATATTCGAGTATATCAAGAAGATCGAAGGTACGTTGCAAAGTTCGAGCCCCGCATGTCTCTTGCCGGGAAATGCCGAAGGGGGCTTGAACTATGACGACCAGTATCGAATTCGACGCCGTTTCAAATTTCTCGGACGAGCACGCAACTGTCGGCGAACAGCCGATTTCGGGCGTCCAAGTCGCCCAGGCCTCCGGCGGCCAGACGGCACCCGTGGCAGGCGAACCTGTGCCGGTCGATGTGGGAAGCGGCGCGCCGGCAAAGGGCGACGGCAACGCCCAGAACGCACAAAGCACAGCCAAGCCGGCGGCGGACGCCAACGCTCCTGCCGCCAACGCCCCTGCCGGAAACGCGCCGGCACCGAACACGGCAGCCTCGAACGTTGCGCATGAATATCACGCCGAGGCCGGCAATGTCGTGAAGCTTCCGGCCAATGTCTCGATCGACGACATCAAGGTCGACGGGCACAATCTGGTGCTGGTGCAGCCGGACGGCGCCGAGATCGTCATCAAGGACGGCGCGCTCAACGTGCCGACCTTCATCATCGGCGATGTCGAGGTGCCGCGCATTGCCCTGATCGCCGCGCTCGAAGCCAGCCACGTCGATGTCGCCTTCGGCGCCGACGGCTCGATCTCGGCCGGCGGAAATGGCTCGCCAAGCAGCGCCGGCGGAGACTTCTCGGTGCCTCCGGGCGGGATCGGAGACGGCTTCGGCCTGTCGGCACTTTTGCCGCCGACTGCATTGGCGTTCGGACAGCCGGAGAACCGTGAACTGTTCCCGTCCCTGCTGAAGCCGGACTCCACGCCGTCGATCGGGACCATTGGCGAAGCGAGCGTCAACGAAGCCGGCCTGCCGCCACACGGCGGATTGCCGGCCGGTTCCGGCGAGATCGCCGACGGCGATTCCGGCAACAACTCCAACACCTCCGAGACCACTTCCGGCACCATTGGCTTCACCTCGCCGGACGGCGTGTCGCAAGTGACGCTCGGCGGCCATGTGCTGACCTCCGCGGCGCAGACCTTCACCGACGCCACCGGCTCGCTGACCGCAAGCTATTCTTTCGACGCGACTACCGGCACCGGCACGATCAATTACAGCTACACGCTGAACACCAACACTTCGGGCGACGGCACGAGTGTGAGCTTCGCGGTCGGCGTGACCGACTCCGACGGCGATGCCGCGCCTCCCGGCACCCTCGTGATCAACATCATCGACGATGCGCCGACTGCTGTTGCGGATACGGATGCTGTGCCTTTGGGCTCACACGCGCCGATCGACGGCAACGTCATCACCGGCGCGGGCAGCGACGGCAACGCGACAGGCGCCGACATCCAGGGCGCCGACGGCGCGAGCGTTACGTCGGCCTATGGCAAGGACGGCCCGGGCTCGGCGCAGACGGTAACGGGCGCCGGAGTGTCGATCGTCGGCGAGTATGGCACGCTGGTGCTGCACTCGGACGGCAGCTACACCTATACCCGCGCCGCGGAGACGAAGGGCGGGGTGGACGACGTATTCCACTACACCCTGACGGATGGCGACGGAAACCAGTCTTCGACGACACTGACCATCTCGATCGGCAACTCGACGCCTACCGTGACCGACCTGACGCCGGCAGCCAATGGCGGCGACGTGACGGTCAATGAAGCCGCACTAAATGTCGGCACACCGGGCGGCCCCGGATCCGACCCGGCAAGCACCGCCGAGACCGGCGCGGGCACCTTCACCATCGCCTCGCCCGACGGCATCGCCACGCTCAGCATCGACGGCCACGCCTTCATCACCAACGGCGTCTTCAGCGCCGGCTCCTTCACCACGGCGCTCGGCAACACGCTCAACGTCACCGGCTACAATGCCGCAACCGGCGTCGTCAGCTACACCTACACGCTCAACGACAACGAGGCGCATGCCGCCGGCCAGGGCACCAACAGCCTGTTCGAGAACATGACCGTCTCGCTCACCGACCAGGACGGCCAGAACGCCACCGGCACGCTCTCGGCCAACATCGTCGACGACGTGCCGACCGCGGTCGCCGACACCGATGCCGTGCCTGCGGGCTCGTTCGCCTCGATCGGCGGCAACGTCATGACCGGCGCGGGCAGCGACGGCAATGCGGCCGGCGCCGACACCAAGGGCGCCGACGGCGCAACCGTGGTCGGCGTCGCGGCCGGCAACACCAATGCCGATCTCGACAGCGCCGCCACCGTCGGCTCCGTCATCCAGGGCACCTACGGCAAGCTGACGCTCAATGCCGACGGCTCCTACACCTATGTCCGCGACGCCGGCACCGCCGGCGGCCATGACGACGTCTTCACCTACACCATCAAGGACGGCGACGGCGACACCTCGCACACCACGCTGACCATCTCGATCGGCAACACGCCGCCGACCATCACCGACCTGACGCCGGCAGCCAATGGCGGCGACGTGACGGTCAACGAGGACGACCTGCTCGCCAGCCGCGGCGCCGGTGAATCGGCCGGCTCCGACACCTCCAAGGAGAGCACCACCCAGGGCGGCACCTTCACCATCGCCTCGCCCGACGGCATCGCCACGCTCAGCATCGACGGCCACGCCTTCATCACCAACGGCGTCTTCAGCGCCGGCTCCTTCACCACGGCGCTCGGCAACACGCTCAACGTCA
>NZ_RZST01000500.1:0-3109 GCF_003997575.1 Mesorhizobium sp. M1A.F.Ca.IN.022.07.1.1 | reverse complement strand
ACACCATGGCGATGTCGCGCAACGCGATCGCATTGGCGAGGTCGGGCGGCGCCAGCGTCGACAGCACGGCCAGCGCCACCTTGGCGCCGACGCCCTGCACATTGTTCATCAAAAGGCGGAACCACTCGCGCTCGAGCGGGGTCTGAAAGCCGTATAGCCGGATCATGTCCTCGCGCACATAGGTCTCGATGAACAGCACCACCGCCTCGCCGGGGGACGGCAGCGCGGCAAGCGTGCGCGCCGAGCAATGGGCGACATAGCCGACGCCGTGCACGTCCACGACGCAGGAATCCTCGTCGATCTCATCCAGCGTGCCCTTCAGCTTGCCGATCATGTCCTGGCCTTCATGGATGCGTTTCCGGAGAGACGATTTCGAGGTCGGGGAAATAGCTGCGATAGCGAGGAGCGTCGCGCGTCAATAGGCGGTGACCAGCAACGGCAGCATCAGCACCAATGAAAAAATCCGGCAAGGTCCGCTCTCGAACACCGCCGGCCCGCCGATAACGGGAATGTGCCACCCCAGCCAAGAATGCGGCTTCCCAGGGCAAAAACTCGCGATCCATTTCAAGCCTCTCGGCTGCTTTCCTCAGCATTGCTTCGGAAGCAACCAGGGGAGCAAGCTCGGACCAGACGATGCTGTTGATGACCAACGCGCCATCGCGTCGGCAGGAGATAATCGCGGACGAAGACCATTCCGTCAGCGGCCCAGCCGGACCCCAGACGTCAATGAGCACGTTGGTGTCAATCAACGTCGAGATTTTCACGTGGTCCCCTCAACCACTCCATGTACTCGTCCGTCGTCATGCCGCCCAAATCCAGCGTCCCCTCCATCTTGCCGAGGACCTCTTTGAATTTGCGGGCAGCTTCCTCCTCCGAAATGTTTTCGTTGACGGCGACAAGCCGGGCGCCCTCGTCAGTAGCCACGAACTGGACCTCCGAACCCGGGCCTATGCCCAAGTGGTCCCTTATTTGTTTGGGGATCGTGACTTGCCCTTTGGTGGTCACACGCATGGTAATACTCCGAAGGTATTACTTAGTGCGCAAATGAGAACAAGTCAAGAACACTACCCGGCCAGCGCCGCCATTCGGTAGGCGACGCTTTGACGGTGATGCGCATGACATATGGCGATGGCCAGGGCATCGGCGGCATCGTCGGTCTCGAACACCGCTTTCGGCATCAACACTTTCACCATCATATGGATCTGCTTCTTCTCGCCGTGACCGACGCCGATCACCGCCTTCTTGACCGCGTTGGGCGCGTATTCCGCGACCGCCAGCCCGGCGCGCGCCGGCACCAGCATGGCGATGCCGCGCGCCTGGCCGAGCTTCAGCGTCGCTGTGGCATCCTTGTTGACGAAGGTCTGCTCGATCGCCGCCTCGTGCGGCATGGCCTGGTGCAGCACCTCGGCGAGCCCATCATGCAATTGGCAGAGCCTTGTTGCGAGCGGCGCCTTGTCGTCGGAACGCACGGTGCCGGAGGCGACGAAGCGCAGCGAATTGCCGAGGCTCTCGACGATGCCCCAGCCGGTGCGCCTCAGGCCCGGATCGATGCCGATGATGCGAATCGCTTCCCCCATGCGCCAAGTCTAACCGCGGCGCATGGCGATGCCAGTGAATTGTGAACAAACCAGAAACAGCCTGTGCAGGGCGGGGTGCTTCAGAATTCGGTCCGATGAGTCATATGGCGGCGTTTTCAAGAACCGGTGCGGAGCGTGCTTTGGTACGCGAGGACCGGACGCGCAAAAAACGGCGCCAGATGGCCATCAGAGCGTGCGGAGCAGCCTGTTAGCCGCGGGCGAAGGCCGTGTTCAGCAAGCTGATTTGATCGGAGACCGGGTTGGCGCGGCGGGTGGCGGCCGGCGTGTCGTTCATGGCGCCGCCGTAGATCTCCTCGTCCATGCGCTTCACCAGCGCCTGCAGGCGCAGCGACCGGCTCACCAGGTCCAGGAAGTCCTTTGGCAATTCGCTCCAGCCCAGCGCCTCGTCATGCGCGGAGGCGGTATCGAGCCGCACCTTGGATTTTTCCGAGGCGACCTGGTCGCGGGTCATCTCGCCGGAATTGGCCGCGCGCTGCAAAAGCAGCCAGGAGGCGACCTGCATCAGCCTCGTGGTAAGACGCATCGATTCGGCCGCATAGAGCGTCGCCGCCGTGCGCGACAGCTTCTTGGCTTCGAGCCTGCCCTTGCCGTCAAGATATTCGGCCGCCTGTTCGACCAGGCCCATGCCCTCCTGGTAAAGCGGCTTGAAGGATTGGGAGAAAACCCGGCGTTCCGCGAGCTTTATGGTTTTCGCGCTGCCCTTCGAAGGCTCGTTCATCGATACGCCCCTGCACTGCCGCAAGCCGATTCGGCATCCTTGCCGATACGGCCTGCACCCTTAAACGACTGAGGCTTGAAAATGCGCTTCGATGCCCATGAAGGCAAGCGCATGTTTAACAAACGGTTAACGCCGAGGCGCGCTGCCCGCCGGCGGCCAACGGGCAAAAAAAGAGCCGCGGATAAGGCGGCTCTCAGGAGTTTAACAGGGAGGCGTCAAACAAAGTGGCTCCAACCACTCGGTAAGAATCCAGACAAACTGGATGGTCCTAGTAAACGCCTGTAAAGCTTAATGAAGCCTTAACGCCGCGCGGAATTTTCAAGCGAACGGACTTTTCCTGTGCCGGAACGGGACGGCCCGACTCCTCCCGCGCCATCAAGCCCTGGATGCATATGGTGGCGCCGAAACATCGGCCCCGCCGCCGCGACATCGTTTCGAAACACGCTCCGCGCTAAACGCCCGCTCCTCTGGGCTGGCGCAGTCGACGCCGTCACCGATCAAGAAATGCAGGAGCACACCATGGACTGGTATTCGATCGTCAAATTCCTTCACGTCGTCTCGGCCATCCTGTGGGTCGGCGGCGGCTTCGTCCTGTTCCTGCTCGGCGTGCTCGCCGAGCGCGCCGGCAACATCCAGGACAAGCTGCAAGCGATGCGGGCGAGCGGCGAGCTCGGCGGCCGCTTCTTCGCGCCGATGTCGATGCTCACCCTGATTTTCGGCCTGATCATGTGCGGCTTCTGGGTTGGCTTTTCCGACCTGTGGATCATCATCGGCCTTGTCGGCTACGCCACGA
>NZ_RZST01000004.1:0-57686 GCF_003997575.1 Mesorhizobium sp. M1A.F.Ca.IN.022.07.1.1 | reverse complement strand
CGGTTTTTCTCGCCGTCGCCGGCGCTGAGGCGCTCTATGCCGACCTCGGCCATTTCGGGCGCAAGCCGATCGTGCTTGCCTGGCTGGCCATCGTGTTTCCTTGCCTGTTGCTCAACTATGTCGGGCAAGGCGCCTTCGTGCTGGCGAATGGCGGTGTCGTCGGTCATCCCTTCTTCGAGATGAACGAAGGCCGGATGCTTATCCCGATGGTGGTGCTGGCGACGGCGGCGACCGTGATCGCCAGCCAGGCGGTGATCTCCGGCGCTTTCTCGCTGACCAGGCAAGCAGTGCAGCTCAACATGCTGCCGCGCCTGGAAATCCTGCATACGTCGGAAAGACAATCCGGCCAGATCTATATGCCGCGCGTCAACATGCTACTGGCGCTCGTGGTGATGCTGCTGGTGGTCGGCTTTGGCGAATCCAGCAAGCTTGCCTCGGCCTACGGCATTTCGGTGACAGGCAACATGCTGGTGACGAACATACTGCTTTATGTCGTCATGACGCGCATCTGGAAATGGCCGCTCGGCGTCGCGATAGCCTTAATGGCGGTGTTCGTCTTCATCGATACCGGCTTCTTTGCAGCCAACATCGTCAAGGTATTCGAAGGCGGCTGGGCCTCGCTTGCCATTGCCGCAGTGATCGTGATGACCATGTGGACTTGGATAAGAGGCACCAGGTATCTATTCGACAAGACGCGCAGGAACGAGATTCCGCTCGATTCCCTTGCAGGCAATCTGTTGAAGAGGAAACCGCAGCTGATGTCCGGTACGGCCGTGTTCCTGACCAGCGATCCCGCCAGCGCGCCGACCGCGTTGATGCACAGCCTGAAGCACTACAAGGTGCTGCACGAACAGAATGTCATCCTCTCGGTGGTGACGGCGCAACAACCCGTCGTGCCCGACAGTGACCGGGTCAAGATGGAAACGATCAACGAGCTGTTCATGCGGGTGACGCTGACCTTCGGCTATATGGAGCAGCCCAATATCCCGCGCGCGCTGGCGATCTGCCGCAAGCAGGGCTGGAAGTTCGACATCATGACGACCTCTTTCTTCCTGTCGCGGCGCTCGCTCAAGGCCTCGCCCAATTCCGGCATGCCGGTCTGGCAGGACAAGCTGTTCATCGGGCTGGCGCGCACGGCGGCCGACGCAACGGAATATTTCCAGATCCCGACCGGACGCGTCGTCGAGATCGGAACACAGGTGGCGATTTAGTGCATGCCGCAGTTCAGCAGCTGAGAAGCCACTTGAGCGTGTCCATAGAAAGCGCCTCACTGAATACCAAACATCCCCATCCTCTGTTTGGTACGTTTCCAACTCTTGATATCTTGGAATTGACCAAGGATCGCTGCTTGGGTTCTGTCTCGGGAGGCGCGACTTCGGTGAGCAGAACTCTAGCAGCCCTTTCCCAGACTCTCCGCATGAATCGGAGTAGCCTGCTTCCATCGGCGATTTACATGTGGCATCGCCGTTGAGCGACGGCCACCCTTCCGCCCTAATGGGAGGAACAGCTATGGTCAGTAACACCAGCTCAATGAGTGGCATTGCCTATCCCAGCGACCTGGCTTTGTTGAAGCAGGTCTTTGATCGTGTCTGCGCCGAGGCAGGTATCTCCGTTAGTAGCATGCAGGCGGAGCGCCTGAGCGTGAGCGTAATGGCACTGTTCTCGGACGGCGAGTTCGATGAGGCCGTTCTTTATGAACGCCTTAAGCTTGATGCCCGCTCCTTGCCCAGAACGGGCAGCGTATGACCTCCGATCATCAGGAAGTCCTCACGAGCCTTGTAGCTCGTTATGAAACCGTAGTGTCGATACAGGACCGGATCGTTGAGCACGACCGGCGTTTCGGGCCTAGCATCCGAATTGGATGAAGTCCTACTGGAGCGGCTGCTCGTCTCGTTACGGAAGGCCCGCGTCGCCCTGGAGCTGGGCGGTGATCAGGGTGGATTTGCGGCGATAGCGTTCCTCGACGATTTCGAACAGATGGAAGCGCTGTTGGTCGGTGAGGCTGTGAGTTCCGAAGTCATCGAGGATGAGCAGTTGCGCGCGGGTGAGTTTGTCGATGAGGCGTGGGAAGCGGCCATCGAGACGAGCGAGCGCCAAATCCTCGAACAGGCGCGGCACGCGCACATAGAGCACGGAATGATCGAGCCGTGCCGCTTGCCGTCCGAAGGCGCAGGCCAGCCACGACTTGCCGGTTCCGGTCTGGCCGGTGACGATCAGGTTCTCATGAGTTTTCAGCCATTTGCCCTGGGCGAGCGCCATGGTGCTGCGCCGGTCGAGTCCGCGCGGCGCGGCAAAGTCGATGTCCTCGATGCAGGCTTCGGGAAAGCGCAGCCTGGCTGAGGCGAGCCGGTTCCGGACGCGCTTGTCGGCCCGCATGGCGACCTCGCGGTCGAGCATCAGGCCGAGCCACTCGTCACGGCTGAGTTCGTTGGCGTTGTTGCGTTCGGCCAGTTCGCGCCAGGCGGCAGCCATGCCGGCCAGACCGAGGGCCTGCATCTGGTCGAGGGTAGGGTTCGTCAGCATTCTTTCTTTTTCCTTCACGGTAATAGGTGGAGCCGCGGATGTTGGCGTCTGGGGTGTCGGCTTTGCCGGTTCTGCGGAGCTGGCCCGGTCGAGGCCGGCTTTGAGGATGGCGGTGACGGAGGAGTAGGCGATCGCGTTGATCAGCAGCGCCCGCTCGCAGGCGGCATCGAGACGCTCCGGCCCATAGCGCGGCGCCAGCGACAGGATGCCCATGGCCGAGCGATATCCCTGTTCCGGATGCGGCCGGTCGCGCATCATGCGCTCGACCAGGATGGCGGCGTTGGGGCCGATCCTGGCCGCCCTGCTGATCAGGCTGGCCGGCGTGGTGTTGGCGTAGCGCTGGTGCGCCTTGGGCATGTGTTCGTTGACGGTGACATGGCCGGAACGCTGTGAGCGACGGACATGGCTGGCGACACGCTGGTGATCGTGGAAGATCTCGACCACTCGATGCGTGAGCCGCACCTCGACGGTGCGCCCGATCAGCCGGTGCGGCACCGAGTAAAAGGTCTTGTCGACCTCGACATGGTAGTCAGGATGGACCTTCGCCGACTTCCACTCGGCGTATTCGAACGGTGCCGCCGGCAGCGGCTTCAAGGCAGCCGCTCGATCTCCCCGAACAGTTCGCGGCGGCTTTGGCCGACATGGCGCATCGGCCGGTTGTTCAGCTCCTCGAGCAGTTCGGCGATCGCCGCGTTGAGCTCGGCGATCGAGAAGAAGGATCGGTTCCTCAGCCGCGCCAGAATCCAGCGCTCGACAATCAGCACCGCGCCTTCGACCTTGCCCTTGTCGCGCGGCTTGCGGCTGCGGGTCGGCAGGATGGTGGTGTCGTAATGCTCGGCCATCGCGGCAAAGGTCGCGTTCAGCGTCGGCTCGAACCACAGCGTCTTGACGACACCGGCCTTCAGGTTGTCGCACACGATCGCTCTGGTGACGCCGCCGAAGAAGGCGAGCGCTCGCACCTGGCCCTCGATCCAGTCCGGCAGCTTCTGGCTGGAGCTGGCAAAGGCGAAGGTCAGATTGGAGGCGCCCAGCACCGCGACAAAAATGTGCGCCGGGTAAATGATGCCGGTCGCCGGATCGATCACCGGCACCGTCTGCCCGGCATAGTCCGTCTGCATCACCGCGCCCGCCGCATGCCGGTTGCGGAATGTCGCGCTCGTCCGGCGCTCGAAAGCGGCGAAGTGCTCGCAGAACCAGGTGTAGCCGTAGCCGTCGGGGTTGGCGGCGCGATACTCCTGCCACAACAGCGTCAGCGTCACCCCCTTGCGCTTCAACTCCCTGGCGATCAGCGCAAAGTTCGGTTCGCTTAGGTCTTGCGGCGGACGACCGGCACGGCCAAACAGCAGCCGCTCAAGTGTCGCGTCGTCGTGCGATATCGCTGGCTCGCCTCGTGACCGATCGGGATAGGAGCGATGCAGTCTTTCTGGGGCGGATGAAGGAACCTTTGACACGGTTCGGAATACACCGCGTCGTGACGCAATATGCCGCCATGGCGAGAAAAACCGTGCCGACCGTGGCCACGAAGCGCGTCAGGCCGTGGCCACGAAGCGCGTCAGCCCCATACGATTCGTCACACGACAGCCGTCCACCTCCTGCGTGCCGGCGTCGATATCGACACGATCCGCGCCTGGCTCGGCCATGTGTCGTTGGACACCACGCACATCTACGCCGAGGTTGATCTGGAAATGAAGGCAAAGGCGTTGGCCAAGGTTGAAGTCAGCGGCTTGAAAGAGCCCCCACGGCAGCGATCTCTGCCGTCATTAATGGCATTCCTGAAAGCCCTGTAGCGAACTACCATCGCCGTTCTTCTTATGTGGCGGCTTGGGCCAAGGAAATCACTGACATCCTTGGCTCATCCCCCGGAGACGCAACATAAATTTGGCCGCAACATAACAGGTGAAGTGTTATGCCGAACATATTAGCCGCTTCTGCGAACTCTTTCGCAGTTTCGAGCAGCGGCTTTCGCCGATGATGCGCCAGGAGCATGCGGCCGGCGACAAGGTCTTCGTCGACTATTCCGGCAAGAAGATCCCGATTGTTGATCGCAAGACCGGTGAGATCCGCGAGGCAGAGATCTTCGTGGCAGTGCTCGGCGCATCCAGCTTCACCTTTGCGGAGGCAACTTGGACGCAAACGCTCCCGGACTGGATCGGCTCGCATGTCCGGATGTTTCGTTTCTTCGGAGGCGTTCCCCGGCTGATCGTTCCCGACAATCTGAAGTCGGGCGTCAGCAGCGCCAGCTTCTACGACCCCGAGATCAACCGCAGCTAGGGGAGGGGATTTCGTTGACCATCGGCCGGCAGAGGAGCGGGCCGAGCGTTTCGTGACATGACCGAACGGAATTTCGTCCGGCTGCGCAAAAAGGTGCCCTGTCGAGACTTACTTGTTAGCAGGGACGAACTCGTGAAGAGTTAAACGACTGATAAGGCAACATTATCGTTCATTATTGGGGCGCGACAGGCGCAGCGCTTTTTGCCTATTTCAGTTGCCAAAAGCGCCGCCGTGATTCATCGTGCTTTCAATGATTCTTCGCCCCAAACCCTCTCCGCGCCACTTCGCCACGCTTGCCAGCGCCCCTTCAACCGCGCCGATGGCAACGGTGCCGGCCTGGCTGCGCCGGGCCGTCCCGGATGCGCAAAGCCTTGCGGGGAACGAGTTCGAGGACGTGGCGCTCGCCGCGGGCGCCACGATCGGCGCGCTCGACGCGGTGGTCCGCCGTCAGGAGCCGTGGGCCGGCGCCTGGCGGCAACGCCTGGCGCTTTCGGCGGCCGCGACGACCGCAAAGCAGATGGGACGCGTCGAGGATGAGGCGGCCCTGCGGGATGCCGTGCTGCTCACCCGGCCGGGCGACAATGTCGGCCCCCCTGGCCGCATCCTTATGGCCTGGCGCCGGCTGGCCGGAATGCCGGTGGAGAAACTGCTGACCGAGGCAAGCATCGGCTCGGTGCTGGAAGACCTCGGTCTCGCGCGCAATGACGAGAGCCCGAGCGATCTGACGGACGATCTCCGACAGCTCGCCGCCAGTGACGGGACGGTCGGAACGATAACCGGCGCCATCGCGATCGCCGAACGCCACGGCTTCGGGCGCGTTCTCGGAGCCTGGCTTGCCGATGCCTTGCTCGCGCAGCGGCTAGGCTGGACGCATGCAGTCCCTTTGCTGGGCGGTGAGATCGCCTTGGGCAAAAGCGCCCGCCCGCGTCGATCGGCAGTCAGTTTTGTGGCGACAGGCATTGAGACAGATCCTGAGCGTGCCAAAATTCTGCTTGCCGCCCAGGCCCGCGCTGCGCTGCGCGCCATCGATCTTTTTACGGAACTCGAGCGCCGTGCGGAAAAACTGCTTGGCGTCGCGCCGAAACTCAGGGCCAAGGCAGCGGACGCTGTTGTCGAACGGCTCTTGGCCGACGACGCGATCGTCGCATCCGAAAAGATCGCCGGCATGAGCGACCGTGGCCTGCGCCGGCTGTTCGACCGGCTGGTCGAACTCGGTGCCGTCCGCGAGCTGTCGGGCCGCCCAACCTTTCGCATCTACGGGCTGTGACGACCATGGTGGAAGCGGTGCGCAGACGCGGAAAGGATCGGCCAGATGACCGTCGATCAGCTGACCAGCTGTTTGACCGGGAGCTGGATCACCTGCCGCCGGAGGCGCGCTGGCGCGAATGGAAGAACCGTGTCGAAGCGACCATCTTCGCCGCCAGCGAACCGGTCGGCCGCGAGACGCTCGCGCGGATCGTCGGAAAAAACTGCAGCATCGACCTGCTGATCGACGACATCCGCGAAGAACTCCGCGGTCGACCCTATGACCTCGTCGCCGTCGCTGGTGGCTGGAAGCATCTGACCCGGCCGGCTTATGCAGACGCTATCCGCAGTGCAGTCGGCGGTAATGAGCGCGCGGTGGACCTCACGCAGTCGGAGGTGCTTGTGCTGATGTGCATCGGCTACTTCCAGCCGATCACCCGCGCCGAGTTGTCGTCTTTCTTCGGCAAGGAGATCAGTCGCGATTTTATTGGTCATCTGCGCGGTGCCGGCCTGATCGCTTCCGGTCCGCGTAGCCCGACGCCGGGCGCGCCCTACACCTACGTGACGACAAAAGAATTTCTGCTGGAGTTCGGGCTCGACACGCTGCGCGACCTGCCGGATTTCGAGGCGCTTGAGGATGCCGGGCTGCTGTCGAAGGAGAAGTTGCTGGGCGGTGACATCATGCCAGACTTTGCCGTCGGCCCAGAGGATGTCGGAGGCGAACTCGACGAATAGCCGCGGCCGAAATTCGTAGCATATTGCTGACGTCTCAACCGTGATCTCGTCCGAAATAGGACTAGATTGTTCGGACAAAGTCCCCAGCGTTAACCCGCCAATCGCCGCCCGAAGCGCGAGTTGTCGCGGAGCCTCGACAGGTTTTCTAGGCTAGGTCGACGCGACTGATAGGTGGTTTGGAGCGTCGGCGCATGTCCCAATCACAGAGGCGTGGGGCACGTTGGACAGGTTGACCTGGCTTCGCTCAAGGTGCTCACTCCAACGACGGGGAGGGGACAGGGCATTTGACCGGCCTGCGATCACTGATGCGCATGATCGCGTTTACAGGGACAGCAGGCTCAGCCGCGTTGGTCGGAGCGGAAGAGCTATCACAAGAGTTGCTCGCTATGCCGGGACAAGCTTCTTGACCTCGATCTCAGCCGAATTCGGCATGTCATCGGCTTCGTACTTGCGGACCCTGGCGATGATGTCCTTGGCGCGCGTGATCTTGTCGTTGCGCCATTGGGCCACTTCGTTCGCCGACAGGTTGTCGAACACTTTGAAGAAGTAGTCCTTCTGGGTGTAGCAGCCATAAAAGCCCAGGCCGACGATCCATTTTTCGAGGCCGTACGAATCGTAGACATAGCCGGCTTCTGCGTTCCAGAATTTGACGAGGCGGACGGTTGGCTTGATCAAATAGGAATTGTTGCCGTTGACAGTCTCGAGCGTGCTGTTGAAATCGTTCGGGTTCGTGCTTTGCCACTCATCGGGACCCTTGGGGATCTGATACGTCGTGCCCCACGAGAACAAGGCGGGCACTAGGTCGAACTTGATATGGTTGAGCTCCAGCACCACCGTGGGGCTCGATTGGTAAAGTTCGGAGTTGGCGTATTTCTGCTCGGCGAACTTACGCAGTCGGGTGAGGTAGGTCTGTGGGTTCAGTCCGCCTTTTTCAAAAACGATCATGTAGTCAACGTCCGAGTGCGCATCCATCTTCCGGGGAAGGATCGTGCCACGGGTGTGCGAGCCGAACCGGAAATGCGACGTTAGGCCATCACCGGCGACCGTGAAATAACTGGCCAGCCGGGAGCTCAAGGTCGTGACCGAGGTCGCGATCGAGGCCTTCTCGTCGGCCGAGAGCACCGCGTCGCTTGCACGGGATACGAGGTAGCTATTGACTGTCATTGGTGGGAACCTTTGTCGACCGCGTGCTTGGCTTCGCCGGCGTTAATGCCGTCGCGGGCCTTCTTAAAATCGCGGTCTGAAAAAGCAGGGCTTGCCTGGTTCAGTTCATCGCGCCGCGTGGTGAAGCCTTTCAGGGCGGTCAGCACGGTTTCGGCATCGGGCGTGTTGTCGAGTTCGACCTCGCGGAAAACGCGGGAATTGTTGCGTAGCGCCAGGTACTGGTCGCCCGAACTCTTGTGGTCAGCCGACTTCTCACCGGGTTTCAGGAACGTCATCAGCGACGTGAGGACGGCAACGCAAAGCGCCATGGAACCCGCGACGACAGGATAGTCCTTGAAAAAAGCAGCGCCCGCTGCGGTGCTGAGGATCACCGAGGGAATGCCGAAGACATAGTTCCACACCGCCCAGCGCGCTGAAGCGTTGAAGTGCGCTTTGCCGGAATGAATACAATCTTCTTCCATGCGGAGAAGTTCGTCTGTCACGCGTTCCCGCGTCACGTCGGACATGATGTCTCCTTTGCAGAGCAGAGAGAACTAGCACACCTCGCATGGTCAAGCTGCGGAATTTCAATCTATCCCCTTCTTTCAGCGAGTTAATCTGGGACGGTCTGTCGAAGCAACAGCCGCGGCTTGGTTAGGGAATACTGCTGCCGGAGGCGCTTGACGCGCCGCAGTGCAGACGTCTCTTTCCTGCGCTACTAGCTCCCGTCGGACACGGGGCTCGATGCGGCTGAGGCCATTTTCGCTTCTAGCCGAGAGGCCTTTTTCGGAGTGTCAATGTACTGAGAAAGAGCAGGTTTCGACCCGAAGATATGCCGCCAGACGATCTGGATTTCATTGTTGTGTCGGCGGACCTCGGTGCTGATCGTCGGTACGAGACGAGCATGGGCACAAATCAGCGCATCGCTCGACCGGTCCTGGCCGACGGTCATCCGGTACGCGAATTGAGCGATTGTTCGATTGAACCGGCGAACTTTGTGCTTATCCGTGACGTCGCGGTGCCGTGACAGGACGCCAAACGGCTGACGCTTGTTTGAACCGAGCACCAGCATGCGGGCGGTCAGGGGAAAGATCAGCTCGATGTCACTGGAGTGATCGTAGGGGGTGCGTGCGAGCAGCGGTTTGCGCGGGTCATAGGTGCACACCGGATTGTCGGAGGTGAGGAATGGGATGTCGGTCTTGTTGTGAAGAACCTCGAAGCCAAGCCTAAAGCAGAGATCGCCGAACGTCTGGAATTCGTCCTCCATCGCGAGCAGAGTTTCTTGCGGATTGATGCCGACCGGGACTGTGTCGAACTGACCGGCGTAGCGTTCCAAGTCTGGGGGCAGTTTACCGATTTCCTCGAGCACCTTGCATTCGCTTCGCAGCTTAGCCTCCAGCATAAGCGCAATGCGATCACGGGTCGCCGGAACGCGCGTGCGCATGATCGTTTGCATGCCTTGGACATTGAAGGATAAAGCCGGTGAAAGACGACGTGCTTGAAGCGCACGGACGGTCTCCGGCCAAACGGTCTCGATCGGATTCCAGAGGTCTTCGAATCTATGGTTTTCTTGACCGCCACCGGGGAGTTTCTGAGAGTAATAGTAGTTCTCGTACCCAGTTGCCCTCGGCTGCTTCGGCAGCGGTGCCTCTGGCGCCTCGGCCCGATAGACTTGGACGCGGCCGCGGTCATCGGCGAAGCCTTCCATATAGGTGACCGAGATGAAGTGGTGTTTTCGGTTCGTCCGTCCCGCCCCGCTGCGGACCGGGTTGAAGATGCTAAATGGCCTCACATCGCCGTCGATGGGGACGTCTCCCCATTTGCCAAAATAGAAGGGTGACTGCTCCATGGTCCTGTGGTCGGGCTCTCCGGTCACTGCACCTTGTCGGGCATGACCCTGCGGATTGGCATCCTCAGCTTCGGCTCTTCACGAAGCGCCGCGTGGCGTCCGTTTTCACCACCCGGATCGAATTGTACTGGCTGGCGAGTACCTTGTAGTCGACGATCAGCTTGCGGGCCATCAGATAGGCCAGAGCGGGGTTTATGCGCCTCGGCTCCCAGCCGTACCGCTCGGCGACCTGGCCTGTATCGTGGGGCATTAACGGGTCGTTGATCAGGTCGGCAGCGATACGCAGTGCGTCATCTTCGGGCGACCAATCCATGAAATATTTGTCGAATGTGGCAAACAGGTCCTCCTTGGGCAAGACGCGGCCGAAGCTGACGGAAACCAGATCGCGCAGCTCGTGCAGAGCGTCCTCGATGTCCTCCTCTGACGCTTCAATGGTGGCCGCCAGCTCATCTACCCCTTTCTGAGGGTGCGAGAACATTGCATCCGACGTCTCCTCAACAAAGATCTTGGCAATTGCCGTTGCGACCTTGGAGTAACCCGTCGCCGGCTGCACAGCCGCAATGGGCGCTGGGCCGAGCTGCGGCTCACGCGTCACGCCATGGATGTCGTTCACCAGATTGCGCACGCCTTCGTCTAGGCGCGCGGCATCAAGTTCTGGCGAGAGCATGCCCGACAGAAGCGGCGGCAATTCCCGTGCCGCGACACAGTAGCGAAGGGCTATGAAGCGCGCCTGCCCAGAGATGCGGCGGACCAGGCCGGCATCCATCTCCTGCTGGACCCACGGCTTCTGCATGGCGCTCGGAGTCAGCAGCACGATGAAATGCGTGCAGTTGCCCAGTCCCTCGTCGATTTTGCGGCGCAAGGAATCTCCGGAACGGATCTCCCATTCCGCCCACCAGGTATCGATTCCATCCGCCATCAGGGCGCGCGCGACCGTCTCTGCTAGCTCGCGATCGGCGAACGAGTAGCTGAGAAAGGCTTTCGGGGAGCCCTGTTGCAGGGGCAGGAACACAGTCGACGCCTGCTCATTGTCGCTCATCTTGTCCTTCACCAGCGCGAGAAGCTGCGGCGAGCCCTCAATACTGAGCCGCAAATCGTCAAGGGCTTCTCCAAGGACCAGGACAGTGGGAAACTTGCCTGTATCAGGACGGCGAATGGCACTGAACCTCTCCCACAGCTGTTCCTTGATGCTCTCGACAGCCGCAGCTTCAAAATCCTTTGCAAAATCCCCCGAATCAAACGGCCGGCCATTGTATCGCATGCCCATATTGAGTCCTCGTGTTGGTCCCTTGATATGAACATACGCAGAACAAATATCAAAGGGAGGCCATTGAAAAACCACGGTAGATTATGGGTCCGGTACCGGAAATCTTTCGAGTTCCGGAGCCGAGGGATCCATATCGAGGACAATGGCGTGACGGCAGGACTTGAACCTGCGACCTCCTCGCCCCTAGATAGCGGTGTCACGCACCACCCAGGTCGAAAGCGAGGCGCTCTATCCTCTGAGCTACGCCACGATCTGCCTATGCATCGTTGTCCACGACCAGCTGCGGCTTCTTGCGCTTCAACCGGTTCGATCTCTCCTCGGCCGCCTTCTTGATCTCGGCGGCCTTTTCCAAGGCAAACGGCCTGGCGGCCTCGATCAGGCCATCGAAATGATAGCGGTTCGTCATGCTGCCATTGGTCGTGTTGCGCCGTTCCTCCCGGCCAAGAAGTTTAAGGGCCTCGAGGGCGGCAATGCGTTTCTGAATGGTGCGGGGCGTCACCCCGATTGCCTTGGCGATCGTCTCGACCGAGGGGTGGGGCAGGTTGTCGGGCAGCCACCAGTACTGGACCAGGTGGATGATGATGTTCATGTCGAGCGCATCGAGGCCGAGAGCCTGCTGCTTCTCGATGATGATGTTGGGGAAAGCGCTCCAGCCCGTGGCCATGAGTGCCTTGGTCCACTTCTTCTCGTTGGTGCGTAGCTTGTCGACGTCTGCTTTGGCGGTTTCTGGCTGGGCCATTTGAGGCTCCCTGTGGTGAACTGCATCCAGATATGGTGGTTTCCCGTGATGACGCAAGGGCATTGGGGACGGTTCTGCATTCAGGGGGAGGGTGTTTCAAGCTTCGTCCGGCCTGTGTCCCTGGATTCAGGGGCCGGGGAACCGCGCTGCACCCAAAGGTTCACCCGGGGTGTTGACAAAGAGAGCGTCAATACCCATACTTTGGACGTGAGCATCGCTCCGGGGTTGGCGCCAGGCGCCAGCCGAACTTTTCAAAACGAAGGCCCGGCTAGTCCGGGTCTTTGTTTTTTATCCGTTCAAAGCAGCTGTATTTGATGCCGCAGGATGCCAGGTCCTCGGGCGGCAGGTGCGCGTCGATGAGACGCTTGTGGTCCATCAGGGCCCTGTAGGGCCGGTAGGACGGGTCATAGCCGCCCTTGGCCATCGGATAGAGGTAGAGATCGGCGATCTGCAACATCGGTGTGGCTTTGGTTCTGCCGCGCGGCTCCCCGCGCACGATGTCCCTGAACTCCTCGGCGGTTAACGACCCGTAGCTGGCGGAGTTGGCACCGTCGAACGGCATCCCCTGCGTCTTCAGGATCCGCGTGTAGGCTATCAGGTCGCGGTCCTCGGCTTTGCCGGCCCTCTCGAAGAACACGCGCAGCTTGCGGTCCTGGCTGCGGGCATATTTGGCGGCGCGCTCGATCAGGATGCAGTAGGCCGTTTTGCACATAAACCACAGGCGGTCCTGATACCGGTCCCGGTAGCGGGCGACGTAGCCGGGTCGGTCGATCACCGTGGCGATGCCGATCACGGGCAGCGCAAGCAGCATCCCCTGCAGATCTCCCAGGAACTCATAGGCGGCCTCCGGCTTCTTCAGCCAGCCGAAGTCACCACGACCGCCCCGGATCGCCCAGGAGTGAAGCGGATAGGTGATGCCGTGTTTCTGGCAGAAGGCCCTGTGGCGGGCATAGAGCTCATCGACGTCTTCCTCGTTGATGAGGATGCCGCCGAGGGCGAAATAATCCATTTCGTCCCGGCGCTTCTCTTTGGGCTCTCGGTCTGGCTCGCGGCTGCCGCTGTCGTCGAGGTAGAGGTGGATTTCGCGATCTGTCACGGGCAGGCTTTCATTGTCCGCACAGCTTGGCTCAAAACCGGAGGCTGCATAGCAATCTGATGACCCGGCCGGGCGAGTGGGTTCAGCGCGGCGGCTTCTTGCGTTGCGTTCCGCCTTTGACGGATCATCCGTAACAAAGACCAGCTCGCCCTCGTTCTCAAACCCGATATCCGGTTTAGATTAGCCTTTCTCAATCGGGGATGGATGCGGATGCTTCTATGGCCAAGACCTCCAAGCCCGCGATCTCCTGCATCACCTTGCCGGCGATGCCCTGCAGATCACCGTACATTCCGACGGTCGACTCGATAACACCCTGGATCTGAGCCTCCCGCTTGGCCCACAGGCGGATTGTGGCTTTCCTTTCCCTGGCAAGGTCATCCTGCATATCGGAGAATTTCTCGACGATCGCCTCGACCCGGTGGCGAAACCTGGGGCCAGTCAGATAGCCGTAGACCTGCTCCATCTTGGTGGCCTGGCCGTCCTGGGCGAGGCGGGAGTTGGCGAGCTCGATGAGGGACTGCCGGAGCATGATCGCGATCGGAATCGCGCATTTGGGATGGGCGATGTAGACGCCATTCACAAGATCGAACGTTTCGACCCCCGCAGGCAGCGTCTCGGAGATCATCAACGCGATGTCAGCCTTGACGGCGCGCTGGTCTGTCCGCAACTTGCCCAGCCAGCCCTGGCTCCAGTTCCTGGTGCGTTTTGATTCCCACAGGATCGCGCCGCAGGGCTGGCCGGCCGGTCCCACCACGCGCTGCAGCACGTCACCTCCGAACTCACCTTTGGCGACGGGTTCGATGATGTCCATTGGGAAACGGCTGGCGATCAGCGACTCCAACTCGAGCTCAAGGACCTCGCCCTGAAGCTGCTGAGATCCTTGCTCGGCGCGGCGCTTCAGCTCCTCGATCTGGCGCTGCATGCCGGCGATCTGTTCCTCTTTCTCGGCCACCTTCATCTTGAGGCCGTCTTCGGCTTCGGTCCTAGCCTTAACGCGGACGGCGTCCAACCCTTCCTGGATCCTCTTTTCGATGGTCAGCGCCATTTCGCGCTTTTCATCGTCGAGCGCCCGCTGCTGCTTCATAAATTCGGCCTGCTGCAATTGCGCTACGGCGAGCTTTTCGTCCCGCGCCCTCAGCGTCGACTCCATCTCGCCCAACCTCCTGTCTTTGTCCTCAAGGTCGGTAGAGACCAGAAGTTTTGCCTTGCGGGCCTCTTCGGTGGCGATGGCGGCACGCTCGAGCTTGAGTTTTTCGGCGACTTGGCTGTCGATGTCATCCCGGGCGGTGTCGATAGCCGCCTGCTTGCGTTGAAGCTCCTCCTCCCTGGCCGTCATGGCGGCGTTGCTCTGCGCCAGTCGCCGTTCATATTCCTCCCGCGTGGCCGCAATCAGC
Organism: Mesorhizobium sp. M1A.F.Ca.IN.022.07.1.1; assembly: GCF_003997575.1. NCBI lineage: Bacteria > Pseudomonadati > Pseudomonadota > Alphaproteobacteria > Hyphomicrobiales > Phyllobacteriaceae > Mesorhizobium > Mesorhizobium sp. M1A.F.Ca.IN.022.07.1.1. The sequence goes on along the minus strand of NZ_RZST01000004.1, from coordinate 43,424 downwards.
GGCGCCGCGAGCGACTCGTTGAGCTTGATGTCGGTCTTGCAGCTCGGGCAGCTGATTGTCGGCTCATTGAGAGTCCTGGGCTGGACAGTCATCAGGCAGATCCTCGCAAGGGAACATGGTGCAAAAGAACGCCTCAAAGTATACAGGATTGCAGGGCGGCCGGATAGAACAAAGAGTGAACTTGCCAGTTATCCCCCGGAGAGGTGGCTTGACCGGAACTGAACCGGCGATTGGCCGTCTTCGTTGCGCTCCGGAGAATATAATAGATAGACAGGGAGCTAGCGATGAATCGATCTCCAGGCATTGTGCCGAAGACCAAAGACGGCGAGTACATGGCTTTCGCTGACTTGGCAGCCGAGAAGCTGCAGGGCGTTGACTACGATTTCCTGGTTCTGGATCGAGCTTCGACCGTAGCAATTGTCGCGCCGCATGGCGGCTGGATTGAGCATGGCACGTCCCAATTGGCCACTGCCGTCGCTGGAGATGATTTCTCGCTATACCTGTTTGAAGGGCTCAAGCCGAAACGACCGCATCGCGAGCTGCATATACCGTCCGAATATTTCGACGAAAATCAATGCGTCGGCTTAGTCAGCAAGGTCCAGATCGCGATCGGCATGCACGGACGCGCGGACGGCGACGACCCGGAGACGATCTGGCTCGGCGGCCGGGGCAAGGAGTTGCGCGACGCTATCGCGTTGGCTCTAGAGGCCTCAGGGTTCAAGGCCATCATCTCCGGCCATCGCCTGCCTGGCGAGCACAAAAACAACATCTGCAACCGCGGAATCGGCCGGGCAGGCGTGCAACTTGAGGTGCCAAAAACGCTACGGGACGCGCTCGTCGCAAATGCCGAGCGCCGCGCACTGTTCTCCGGCGCGGTCCGCAAAGCCGTTCTGGAACATCTCGGCAAACCGGGAAACGCTTGAAAATTTGACGCTCGCGGGCAAATGTTCAAGGCAACGGATCACGGCTTCGGTTTGAACGCCCACACCGGAATCTTGTTCTGCTTGCCGGTACAGCGCTTGTTGAACAGCGCGATCCAAGCCAGTTGTACGTCCAGCAAGTTTGCGACCGCCGAGGTTACCAAGGCCTCGTCGATCGCTTCGGCGTCGCCGTGGATGAACGCGTTGCGCCGATGCTGGACGGTCTGGAGGTGCCGCGCCACCTCGGGGTAGCCGATGTCGGTCAGATCGTCCCAGAAGGTTCTGCCCCAGCGATCGCGATAGACCCGGTCCAGCCTTTGCCCGATGTTGGGCGTCCGACGAAGTTCCTTGTTCTCGGGATCGTCCGCGAAGGCGGCCTCGAAAAACCGCTCCATCAATACCTCAAAGGCGGTCCAGAACAGGATCACGATGACCAGGCACTGGGAAACGCGCCCAGCCATCCCATTCGTGGCGGTTAGCGGCCGCTCCCATTCGTTCCGCATCAAGTCGAGCAGCACGAAGATCGTGTAGGGAGCCGCCCCCGGCAAAGTGTACCGTGGGACGCCGTCGCGGCCGTTCGGCTCGGGAAACGCGTCCGGCTGCATCTGACGCTGGCAAACCGGACACGGTTGGTGCACGTCCTTGTAGAGCCCGTGACATCCCGGACAATGAACCATCGGGACCAGCCCGTCCGTCCAAGCTGACCGCACAACTTCGGACGATGTCATCGTCATCCGCGCCATCCGAGCAGTTTGAGCAAAGCGTCCCAAAGGCGCCCGACAAGGCTGCGTTTCGGCTCACGTGTCTTGAAGTAAGCTTCCCGCCGCCTCCCTTCCGCCCGGCGGCCGGCAGCGATCTGCTCCTCGCCCCAGCGGGGCGCCCAGTCGATCCGACCGTCGGTGATCAGGTAGTGGGACTGGCAAGGCAGCTGCCAGTTGCCGATCGATGGGCGCAGTGTTGCACGGCCGCTGCGCTCAGTCAGCGTCCACTCGGCGGGTCCAAGCGGGACCGACACCTTGTTGCCGCAGCCGCATGCACAGAGATGTGCGGCCACGGCAAACTCTTTCGACACGTAGAGAATGCCCGGCTCGAGTTGTTTCGGCACGTACTGGACATGCTGGAGCGTCAGATCGTTCACGGGTCGCGCTCCGACATAATCCTGAGAGTGGTCGTGTCCATAAGCAAATGGTACGCCGAACTGTCGTCGACGTAAAAGCCGCGCCGCTGCTTGTACATCATCACGGCAAGGGCGGCATTGATGGCGTTCAGCTCCGCGATCTGAACGTTCTGCCGGTAGGCGTTGTCGGGGTCATCCACGGTTTCGGCCAAGTTCATGGCTCGGACCTCTGCCGCCTTTTCGACGCTGAAATAGGTCGCGCGCAGTGTGCCAGCCAAGGGACCCTGTTTGCGATTGAGGCCCATGCCGACGTCGATGAAAGGTATTCCCATCCCCGTCAAAAGCTCGAAGATGGCGGCGCGGGCCGAGCCCTTGTCCACGCAAACGAAAGCAAACGTCACGCCTTCAAGCTCGGCCGTGGAAGAAGCATCGATGTAGACCTGCCGCATCGACAGTCCGTGCCGAAAGTTCGCGTAGCGCCTTTCGGCGACCGAGGCTTTCGACTTCTGCCAGTCCTCGGGATCCAGGGCTCCAGGCGACCGGAACGCGTTGTGCGGGTAAAACAGGTCACCGTCAAAGCCGCGGATCTCCTTGACCCTGGTCTTGACCATGAAATCCAGAACATAGGAGCCCGTGCCACCAAGCCCGATGATGGCGACGACGTCGTCGACAAAGACGTTGGCGAGATCGGCGATCTCGGCGCGGCTGGTCAGGGAGTCATGAACCTTGAACACGGAGTCCGGCACGATGTCGGGATCGACGCGAAAGGTGAGGGGGGTGGCCTGCGGAAACCGCTCTATCGCCGGTCCGGAAATCAGGGCGACATAGTGTTCGATTTTGGCGAAGAAATTCGCAAACCCGGTCGCCGGCTTGTTGGAGAATGACCTCTGGACGACGACGTCGTCGTGAGACAACGGAATGGTTGTTGCACCGCCGGCAAGGTTGGGGACGGGTTGACCTTCGAGGCCGTATGGCGCCGATCCGGCAAAATAGACCTGGTGGTCATCCTGAACGAAGTGATGCTCGTCGACAGGGACGAGTTTGGCGACAATGGACCCGGTCTGAAGCACGCCCTCGTGGTCGAGGTAAGGAATGTCCCGGACCACGAGGTGCAAGGTGTCCACCCTCAGAGCATAGCCCTTTTCGAGCAGGCGACGGATATCATCGTTATGACTGGCCAGTTCGATTAACACTGAAGACCATCCCTTCCTTGACCTTCACGCTGCCACCCGGAGCCAGGATGCCTTCCGGCTTGTGGCCATCGCCGCGCGTGTAGGTCACCGAGTAGGTGATCTCGGGGTGCTGCGGATAATCGGGGTAGGCCAGCGTCACCACTTCGGCGTAGCTGATAGTGTCCTTCTTCGGGACCTCGTAGGGGCTGCCGTCAACGATAATGGTGACGGTCTTGTCCTTGTCCTTTTCGTTCTCCTGGGTCTGCATTTTGGAGTATCCTTTTGTTGAAGCCGCTAACCGCGCGGCGGGAAGGGATCGTTGCCGTAAGAGTTCGAGTCACGGATTTGTCCGTTCGGGCTATGGATCACCACCTCGCTTTGCTGGTTGATGGCGATATCCCTTGCCGAGGCAATCGCATCGGCCTGGGTCGGATGAAGGGAAGTGGCGCAGTGTTGCCGGCGCCGAGCACCGCCCACTGACCGTCGCGAGGTACGACATGCCGATTTTTGCCCATAAAAATCTCTGTTAAGGTTCGTTTGCTACAAGTGCGTACAACTATATCTTACGGCGCGGGTTGCGTCAATGCCCATGGTATGATGTTGTAGTGCCTGATCAGACGGCGTGCCGCGAAAGCGTGCGCGCCAAAAATGATTCCGGAGAAGGACTGAATGGTAGAACTGGCCGTCAAGCTGAAGCAGCTGCGTGTGCGCAGCGGGAAATCGCTGCAGGAGGTCGCCGACGCAGTCGGGGCCTCCAAGGCGCATATCTGGGACCTTGAACGCGGCGCCAGCAAGAACCCATCCCTTGTCCTGCTCAAAGGCCTTGCTGACTATTACAAGATCGGCGTCGCGGATCTGGTTGGCGAAAATCCGGCCGCGGGTCAGGAGGAACCCGCACTCGTGGCGCTCTACCGCAATCTCAGTGAGCTTTCGCCGGCCGACCGGGAAACCATCGCCTTGCTGGCCGAGCGTCTCAAGGCCAGCCGCACTAAGTGATGAACATCAGCCGCATCGATCTGGCCGATGCAGCCAGCCCCGAACGCCTCGTCCTGGAAATCCTGAAGCACGAGCCGCAGCTGGCGATTCCGGTGCCCATTGAGGAATTGTGCCTGCGCCTCGATATTCTCGAGATCGTCCCCCTGACCACTGACGGCTACGAAGGCGGCCTTCTGACCTCGGCCGACAAGTTCAACGGAACAATTCTGTTCAACGAAGCGAGCCCTAGGGAGCGGCGGCGCTTCACCATAGCCCACGAGCTTGGGCACTTCCTGATGCCGTCGCATGTGCCGTCGGCCGAAGGACGTTTTCTTTGCAGGCTCCAGGACATGCGGGCTCTGAAGGGCGGGAAGTCGGATCGGCGCCTGAAAATGGAGGTCGAGGCCAATCGCTTTGCCTCGCAGCTCCTGATGCCACCCCCAAAATTCCGGGTCGATGTTGCCGTGGGTAAGGATCCCGACATCCGCCAACTGTCGGCCATCGCCAAGAAGTACGACGTCAGCAAAGAGGCGGCCGGCCGCGCTTACGTCAAGTTCCGCGAGGAACCTGTGGCCATTGTGGTCACGCAGAACGGCAAGGTGCTGCGCGACTATCGCGACGCGCTCAAATTTCCCAAACTTTCAATCCCGACTGGGGCCATGGTTCCCGCGCACTCGCTGCTGCAGCGTCGGAAACATGAGACGGGCGTTCCCAGTGAGATCGACGAAACCGACGCCGGCGTGTGGCTCCATGTGGAGAGAGGTCGCCAAGCCGCGCCGCTCTACGAGCAAGTTCTGCTACAAACTCAGGGCTTCGCGCTGATCATGCTATCGCGAGAGGCAGCCTCCGGCGATGACGACGAGGCTGACGAAGAAGCGGAAATGACCTCGGCTGAGCGGCTCAAGCGCCGCCTATATCCTGACCGGTAAGGCGGCTACCCGATCCCTTTCTCGAGGCGATCCACCCAATTGGGCGCAACGCCGCGTTGCCAGGGGCCGTGTCGTCAAACTAGCGACGAGGAGATCAAGCGCGCGTCAGCCGGTGAAAGCTCGCCCGCCGCAACTCGCCTTAAACGTGGCTTTGGTCGAAGTCTCATCGCGTATCATTCGATGACAGGTCGCGCGGGGCGTTGCGGATGCAATCCGAGAAGAGACCGGGTTGGAGCTCGGCCAATGTGAAGAAGGCCTCGAAAATCCGCCCGGGGGCCATCCTCAACACTTCGGCGCTGACGTCCACTTTTTCAAGCAAGGGGGCGAGAGGAGACTGTACAAGCGAGATTGTCGACCGTTGGCCAAGGGCCAACTGCACCTGCGCCGGCATCAACGCGAACAGAATGATGTCGTGCATTTGGCGCATGAAAATGGGCTGAAGAAACGCCTCGCCCAATGGTGTGCAATCAAACTGTGCCAACGACGGATACACGGGATGGGTTTTTGCCCATCGCTCGCGCCAACGGCGTTCCCGCGGAAAGCCGGCCGTTGCGAATGCTGCGAGCGGATCGGCCTCGATCTTGCGGCGCGACGGATACGCCACAGCCCCTGCGGAACGGGTACGCCCGGCGCCATAGGTCTTTGCCCGCAGGAAGAGCCGCGACGTCTCCGCGTGGATCTCGTCACCGTGGCGATCGAACTCCCGCTGATGCCCGCCCCATCTCAAATACTGTGACAAGCGAAATCCCGCCACCTTGTCGTCAACAATGACCTCGTCCTGCTCGGCCACAAACAGGCTGGAAACCGCTTCATCGGCCATTGCGCAGCAAGCGGCGTAACCGGCATGGTCGTTCAAAAAATTCTCCGACGGGCGGGCAACCCCTTCAATCAAATCGAGCGGCGCCGAAAGAGCCGCCGCCTGCATGGCGGCGAGATAGTCGCTCGCATAGACCGTGTCGGCATCGGCCTGGAGGATCAAAAGCTCGTCATCAGAAAGCCCTTGCTCGGCAGCAAAGGCTTTGGCCATGAGCACGCCGAGATGTCGTGGGGGGACATAGCCGCGTTCCAGCGTCTGTCCCAGCAGGACAGGTGTTGGGCTGGCCTTCTTGATGGCCTCCATCACGGCAGGGGTGCCGTCGCTCGACCCGTTGTCGACCAGCACCAGGACGCTGCCTGGCAATGCCGCACTGCCGCCGAAGCCTAGCGAAAGGCATGTCTCGGTCAGGGACGCTTCTTCATTGAGGCAGGGAATGACGACGGCCGTCTGCATGAAAGCCTCGCAATTTGGCCAGGGTCGATGGCCGCTGTGCAGGAGAATGCGGTTTTACCAGCTGGGAGGCCAGCCGCAGTGACGCAGAACAGTGAGGCGAGCAAGGTATATGGCTGATAAGGGCGCGGCCCGCCGCATACCCATCGACCATGATAGAAGCAAAATTTCCGACGTGATGTCGGCTGGCCAACTGCCTGGACCATGAATCCAGGTTCTTCTCACCGACCCGCCGCGCTGCGCGCACGCAACAAGGAGGATAGCCAAGCCAATGCCCCAGCCAGGCGCTGTGCTCGCCAACAGTCTGGTCGATGGTCAAGACCCGCCTGGCCAAAGCCGGCCGCTTTGAAAAGACAATGAAATTATCGCTGTCACGACAATAATAGAGCCCATTCAGGCGCGCCCAGCGACCAAGCTCCGCCTCGCCCACCGCACCGCTAATTTCCGTGCGCAAGGCAGGCCTCAGGTCAAGCATGACTTGGCGCAGATCCACCATCGCCGATGGCTTCAGCCATTGCGGCCAAAATCTCATCAAGAGCGCCGCCACACGAGCAGAAGTTGCATCATTGACGGTCTTGTATCGTCCTTGAAACCTGCCTCTTCGGCGGCGCGGCGCGAAGCCTCGTTGGATTTGCGCATATGGGCATAGATGACATCGTAACGGCTCGCCTCACAGGCCTTTTTGTAAGCGACCCTGCCGATGCGGCGCCCCTGGTTCAGTGTGTTGAGATATATTTGTATGGACGCATGCGGGCCGACCGGCGCCTCGTCGATAAGGTTGATGAACACCACGCCGGCCCGCTTGCCTTCTGCCTCGATGCGCCAGGCTTCGCCACCGGGTCCACCGCCGCGTTTTGCCGTCCCCTTGGTAGGCACGAGCACCACCTGATCGGCTTGCACGAACGCACTGCTCGGTTTGACCTTTGTGGGCTTGGGCTTGGGTGTCGGGCGCTTCGGCTTGCGGCGCGGGCCAGGCCTCGGTGCGGATTTAGCGCTCATAGATGCGCTCCAGGCCCGGGATCAGCCTATCTGAGGCCGCCTCCCAGAACTCGGCCGGGAAGAATCCCGGTGAGTAGGCGACGACAATATCGATCAGCTGGGCCCCGACAGTCGATCCAGCAAGCGCCGCCGTAAGCCCATCGATTTGCCTCAGGATGCGCTCGATTGGTGGATCGAGAAGATCGCCCCTGCTTTGCCAGTCGGTGTCTCCGTCAAAGCGGTTGTTGAAGAAATCCATATCGATGTGGAGGACGGTTCGCCGCTCAGGCAGCAACTCAAGCCAATCATCGAGATTGGGGGTCAGGCGGTAACTGCCCGGTCCTGTCCCTCGTGAGGAGGCAACGAGCCTTACTGCCGGCCGCTTGCGGCCAGGATCCAGCAGGTCGTCCGCCTGCTCATACCGTTCGATCGCAAAGTCCTGGGTCGATCGGATCTTCGGCGGTTGGCAAAGGTGGCGGACCTCGGTGCGCGGGAAAGCGTGCAGAAATGGGGTCAGGAAACTGCCCATCCCGATGGCGCCGCTTTCGATGGCCGCGCGTATGCTTTCGGGGTCGTCGAGGCTACAGGATGACCCGCTGATCGGATCCACCCACTGGCCATTTTCCTCAAATAGCCGGGGGCTGGCGAGATCCCGGTGATCGTCGACGTGGAGGACAAGCACCTCCTCCTGAGCACCGATGCCCAGTTCCTGGACGCGCTCGCTCCAGCTGTGAAGGGTCCAGCTGTCGTAGAGGGCGCTCAAGACGTTGCCGCCGCGGCGGCGTGCCGTGGCCATGGTTGGCCGGGTGATGTTTCCACCCCACCAGGCCAGACCCTTATCAAGTCCCGGATCGACATGTCGATCGATCCCGTCGGGCCAGGCCAGGGTGAGTCGCCAGCCGGCATCCTCCCGGACGGCGCGGGCGTCCTTGTCACAGAAATAGTCGCGAAGTGCGGCGTGTCGTCCCGATGGCGAGGCCGGCAAGCGGTCGACAGGAAGATGCAACCTGTTCACGCCGCCAAAGCGCCGGCTCGGAGGCTTTCTTCAGAACCTCGGTCAGGGAGCGGCCGGTCTGCGTTAGCGGGCAGCTCAAAAGCGTCGCGAACGCTTCAGCGAGATGTTCATCAGTGTCCCTTATCTGGTTGACCGCCCGATTGTGCAGGCGCGCCGGTCCGTCCTGGCGGACAAACTCCCAAAACCGGCGCAGCTCGACAAATACGAAGACGGCATGCAGGAGTCCCGAGGGGGGACGCAAATCCTCACGCCAAGGCGAGACGACCCGCATTTCGGTCGGCTCTACTGTTGGGGAGATGCGTTCCAGAAGATAGAGCTTCTGATGGCGATGCTCGTGGATCAAGGAGTCGGCCAAATCGTAAGGGTCGATCAGCCGGTCTCCTTGCCAGACGGACACGTAAAGGGCCCCTGGCACTGTATTGTCGCTGAAGGAGACAATTTTTTCGGGATGGGCGAGCGGATCGCGAACAAATTGAACGGCGCGGCAGGCCATGCGGATTTCAGCCGCCAGCGCTGGACGCCACGCCTCAACGATCTGCAGCGCCTCCTCGACAACCGGCCGCGCCTGCGCGGCCGCAGCCTCGGTCTCGAAATAAATGGCGTCGCCGAACGGTTTGCGTAGCCAACTGTCCTCCCGGGCAACCGCCAGAGCGGACAATTTGTCTGCAGGCCGATCGAGCATCTCGCCGAGATAATCCGCGTCCGCCGACAGGGGTTGCCCATCCACCGTATGCACAACCCGCCCCAAATTCTGGGAGGACAGGGTTCTCTGCCATGCGACCGCTCCAGGCTGCTGGCAAAGTTCCGCCAGCCGTTCCGGGTCCGTCACGCCGAGATCTGCCACCTTTTCAAATTCGTCCGGCGGCAGAAAACGCGCGGCTTCAAGAAACTCGCTTTGCAACGCCTGACGCGAGGCTGCGCACAGATGCGCCATCTCCTCCGCGCCGAACTCTGCCGATTCGTATCGGTCAAACCTGAAGGCGTCGGAGAGCGCTTGTGCTGGTCGAGCACTGCTGTCGAGCAAACCTTGGACCCGCCTCCGAATATGCGCGACCAGCGCGGTCATTTCTCCGCAGTAGACGGTCGGGTTGTCAAAACCGTTGGCGCCATAGCGGTGTGGGAGCGAACCGCCACCGCAAATATCGACAATCGCGCATTCCTGGCATGTGACACTGAGACCAGGCTTACTCAGCAATTGTCTGTGAGCAGCCAGGTGATCGGATGAAGCGATCGATGAAATCGCAGTGTCTGTCACGGCGCCGCCAATTCGCGTTGCGCCATCCTTTGTGACTTTCAGCACGTCCAAATCATGATAGCTGCCATCGGTTTCTATCCCGATAAGGCTGACATCGCCCAAGCCGAAGGCGTCGGTACTCGAGGGCAGCCCCGCGACCGCGTCGAGCAAAGCCTCGAATGTGCGTATGGGCAGCTGGGGGTAATCGTCGAGCCAGACATCGAAGGCGTGACAAAGCCAGGCTTCGTACAAATCAGGTTGCTCGCTTCGACCGGCCGGCGGTCGCAAATGGTGCGCGTCCGGCAGCAGGAAGTCGAGCTTGGGCACATCATGCGCGGCAAAAAACGCCAGGAGGTCTTCTGCGGGCGTGGTCGGGTCGATGACGGCAATCACTCCTGCGAAAATCTTCGAATGCCGTTTCAGCCGCCCGAGCGCTTCCTGGACGCGCTCGAAGCTGGAACGGCCCTTTTTCGAGTTCCGATGTTTGTCATTGGCGTATTTCGGCCCGTCCAGGCTGAGCGAGATGCTGATGTCTGCAGCCTCGAACGCGGTGAGCGCGGCTTCGCTCAACAAGAGGCCATTGGTCTGCACCCCGATATCGACCGATGAGGGCGTGGCTGCCCGGATCTGGTCGGCAAAGGCCACAAGCGTTTCGACGCCAGCCAGCAAAGGCTCCCCGCCGTGGAAAATCACCGTACAGCGCTTGATTGATTCTTCCGACAAATACGTCGCCAGCCTTTCCACAAAAGCAAAACGATCATCCGCCGACAGCAATTTTGGCATGGAGCGCCAGGATTGGTCGGCGTGATGATAAACGTAGCAATAGTCGCAATCGAGGTTGCAGCGCGAGGCGACCTTGACCAGGAACGATGTAATCCGGGGAGGCGCCTCGCTAACTGTCATGACCGGCTGTGGCGGTGGTGCATCCTGTCATAGCTGGTGATGACATCGCTGGGCTCCGCCTGGGACAGGACGCGCCCCTGCAGACGCTGCAGCGCCGGATTGGCCAGGCGGCCCCGCAGCAGCGCTGCGCGGACATCGCGATTCGGGACGGTGACAGAGGCGGGAGCCTCCTGTGGATTGGGATTCGACATAGGAGTCTCCATTTTTTGGCAAAGCTATCATAGCACACCGAAAGACAGATGCTAGCTGATTTCATTCAGGCAAGCATTCTGTTTACAGGCCAAAAATCCAAGATGTAGACTGTATTGACAAACGGACGGCAAGGTAAAATTGGCGATTGGTGATGGGACACTGCTTCTACGATAGCGATTCAGCGTCGTTTGACGTCATTTAGACAGAACGGTCCGATCTTTTCGAACGCTTCGCGGTGGACAACATTGTAAGCGACCACGACTCGCCTCGATAAATCCGCGTGAGATGCAGGTAAAGTGATCTCGACTCCGACGTGATCTTGGCGCTTCTATTTTGATATACGGTAGCGCGATCGAAGCGCTGTAGACAAACTATGCACAATTATAAACGTCGAATGTTAGCGATCAACCCAGGTGAGACCCAGGATGGACGAAAACGACGCGTTCCGCGCGGGTTCTCTGGGCCTATGAGGAAGCTGAGAAACTCTATCGGGCTTTGGATGAAACGGGCACCGCCGATGCAATCGCGGACGATATGCGAGACCTTCGCGAGGAGCTGGCGACGAAGGTGGGACTGGGGCGTTGGTGACGACAACTTTGAGCCCTCGGATCGCAAAACCGTTCGCAAGCGACCAAGACAGGGGCTGCTCTATAACCTCAGCTTAGTGCGATTGGCTGTTGGTGTTCTGAATCATTGCTCTGCTACAAGTTAGATGAGTGAAGAGCCTGGGAATTTCGCCTTGGCAGTCCCAGCGCCTTCTCAAGTCTTCTCCGATCAATCACAGTTTCCAGCCATTGCTAATGCTCGCGGAACTGCGGAATGGGCACGGCCTATTGACGTCGAAAACACACAACGCCCTCTCAACGTTCGCCTTTTGTGCTTCGAAAGTCGCATAAATGGCAGACTGGAACATGGAACTTGGGTCGCGAGGTGGATCAAATGCGTTACGCAGGGTCGCAGAACGCGCAAGAGACATTGCAGGTCATCTATAATCGAGCTGTCGGCCCAGCCGACTTCCTATTCGTGCCAGTGAGCAATGGCAATCGTACCAGCGACAGCACCCATTGCTCGCTGCTGCTCGTTGATGGCCGCAACCCGGAGCGGGTCGCCTATCACCACGACTCCTCCCGGACAGGGCCACAACGACGAGCCTGCAAACCAGCTCGCAAGGGTGCTGAACGGCACCTTCGAGGCAGCCCCCATGACCCGACAGCCGAATGCTTATGACTGCGGCGTGTTTGTGTTGGCACGTGGGCGCCGATTGGACAATTGATGGCCGGGCAGCGGCGCCGGGTCGCTGCGACGACCTCGTCGCCGACCGGCAGGCGCTGCAAGACCGGCTGAGGCGGCGCTTCCACACGGGATTTGTCTAAAATTCCAAGGGGGATTTGTGGAGGTATGACGCCGACAGGCCGCCTACCGCCAGACTACCCCGCTCATGAACGCGACGCCGGCAGCACTCCCATCTCCTTGAGCAACCAGGCAGCGCCGTCAATCTTGTCCATGGTCCAAAGCATGAAGCGACTGTCGACATGGATGCTTCGACTGCGGTCTGCGGCATATGCCCAATCGGAGATCACTCCATCGAGCGTGCCATCAAAGGCGAGACCGACGAACTCGCCGCGCCCATTCAGCGTGGCCGAGCCGCTATTGCCATTGGTAATGTCGACCGTGGACATGAAGTCGACCGGCAAAGTGCCCAGCTCCGGCGCGACATAGGGGCCATAATTCTTGGCCCGGATCGCAGCGACGGCGGCGGCGGGCGCATCAAACTCGCCCTTGCCAGTGTGCTTGGCCAGAAGTCCCTCAGCCGTGGTGAATGGCGTCCAGATCTGCCCGTCGCGTGTTCGCCCCGACACCTTGCCCCAGGTGATGCGCAGCGATCCATTCGCGTCGGGATACACCGGCCGGCCAATCGCCTGCCAGTAGGCGCGCAGGCCCTGCATATAAGTCGCGCGCGCCGCCTGCGCTCGGCCAGCGCGGTCCTTCGCCGCGCGCTCCGCAGCTATGTCGCCGGGATAGAGCGCGACCGCCAGCTTGATGAAAGGATCGTCCGACGCCTCGAAGGCAGCAGCCCGCTTGTCGAGCCAGCCGAGCCGCGTGGCCGTGTCGGCGAGTTTGGTTTCTGCATAAAGTCGGTCAAGGCCGATTTGGTCCAGAGCCGTTTCGAACGCAGTATCGCGGTCCTTTGCGTCTAGCCGGCGATATTCATCGAGCGCGGCCTCAAATAGCTTGCGATCGATGTCGGGCAGGTAACCGCGTTCGATCTGCGTCAGTTGATCCACGGTCTGGTTACGGTCACGATCCTGAAAGCCGCGTTCGCGGTCTTCATCGAGCTTCTCGTGCTCCTTGGCCCAGCGATACAGAGTGCGCGCGGATGAGAGCATTTGCGCGCGGTTCAGCAGCGCCTGGCGCAGCCCCTCGAGCGAGGCCTGGCTATTCTCGTCCACCATGGCGCCCAGTTCGCCGATCGCTGCGCCATAGCGCGCCTGCCGCGCGGGATCGTCGGCGACCCAGTCGAGATAAGCTTTCTCCTCGATCGCCTTGCGCACGTCGAGCCCGATCGCATTGGCCCCGGCGAGATCGCCCGCCAACTTCTTCTTGTAGTTTTCCACGCCTTGCAGGATGGAGGCGTAGCGGATCTGCGCTTCTCGATTGCCTGCCGTGGTTTGGTTTATCTGGGCCGCATAATCCGACAGCAAATGCTGCAACAGCGGTTCGTACCGCGCGAAATTGAACCGTACTTCATCCGCCGTGCGGAACCGATTGGTTTCTCCGGGAAAGCCGACGACCATGACGAAATCGCCGTCTTGCACGCCTTTAGAGGCAATGCGCAGCCAGCTCTTCGGCCGGTAGGGCACGTTGTCGCGCGCATAAGGCCGGGAGGAACCATCAGGAGCGACATAAGCGCGGTAAAAACCGAAGTCGCCTGTGTGGCGCGGCCACGTCCAATTGTCCGTTTCGCCGCCGAAGTTACCGATGCCGAGCGCGGGCGCATAGACTAGGCGCACGTCCTGAATTTCGAGCTTCTGCTGGAGATAGTAGGAGGCGCCGCCATAATAGGACTCCACGTCGCAGCGGCGATTGGGCTGTTCTTCACATGCGGCGATCAGCGCCTTCCGGTTCCTGTCGAGCCGCTCATAGCGGGCAAAGCCGTTCAGCTTGTCCGATACGCCCTTGAGCATGTCGGCGGTCACATCACGGATATCCTCGATCACATAGATGCGGCTGCCGGGCACCGCGGGTAATTCTTCACCAAGGCTTTTCGCTAGAAATCCCTTGGTGAGATAGTCTTGACTCTCCTTGCTGTTGTACTGGATCGATTCCAGCACGCAGTGACGGTTGGTCGCAACCAGTCCTTGCGGACTGACGAAGGAAGCTGAACATCCGCCCAGTGATACGATCGCGTTGAGCGGGGCAGTGTCTAGACGGCTGAGCTGCGCGGGATCAAGCTGGAGTCCATTCGCGCGCATGGCCGCGCCAAGTTCCGTAATCTGGGCCGGCATCCACATGCCTTCGTTCGCCGACGTCCAGAGCAAGTTCATAGCGGTGGCTTGGGCCAAACGACTAAAATTCGAGTTCATGCTGATCTCGTTCCCATTCTGTGTATTGTTCTCCGCTGATCTGGATCGATGAGCTATCGGGCTGACCGGCGTCCGCAAGCGCCTGCGCGGCAGCCACTGGGTGAAGAGTGAGTGGACGGTCAACACAAAAATCTGGGTGACGCTCCCCTCACATTGTATCGGCAACGTTTGCGGATCATCCGTTGCACTAATCGTGCCAAAGGATGCCTGAGACGCCCTTCGGGTCCCGCGGAGAAGTCATTCGAGACGCCTCTAACAATATCTCCCGCATTGCGGGCCGGCCATTGGAGCGCCTCGTCAATAAAGCTTTCAATCACCTACGTGGTAAGGGCCTTGCGTGTCCGACCTCCGACATTTGGGTCCGACCTCCGACATTTGGTTGTAGACCCGACACTCTCGTCCTCGCTCGCGACGAAGCCCACTGCCGAACAGCCGTCGTTAATTGTGAGAATGCGTGCTATCGTTTCTGTTACGTGCGGTGTTGCGCGAGGACGAGGGTGCGAGGAGTGCCCGGACTTCCCCTTGCCGCAAATCCGCTCGGCGCTTGGCGACATAACCCGGCGGACTATGTGCGCGAGTGCCGGCGTGAGGCGCGAAAGTAAATCTGGGATGAAACGTCGACCATCCGAATCGAGCATGGAAACCTCATCAAAGCGACAACCGCCAACCGGGTTCGCGAGGCAGGCGCGTTCGTCGTCCCGACGAACATCACCTTTGCTGTCGTCGCTCGGGACGGAGCCAGATACGGCATGTCCGCCGAATCCCTTGAAAAGGTGAGCTTCGTTCTCGATGCCGGCTTGTCGGCGCTCGAAACGCTTCAAAGCGCTGGCGTGACCATGGGCTACGGCTCCGATCTGCTTGGCCAGATGCATAGGCACCAATCAGAGGAATTTCTTCTGCGCGGCCGCGTTCTCAAGCCTCGGGACGTGATCCGATCCGCGACGGTGGATGCTGCCCGCGTGCTCAACATGGAAGGCCTCATCGGCACCATCGCGCCTGGCGCTCACGCAGATCTCATCGCCGTCTACGGCAATCCGTTGAAGGACCTCGCGATTTTGTCCGATCCCGCCCGGCTTCGAAAGATCATCAAGGGCGGGTGAGTGGTGAAGAATGAATAACCAGACGCAGGTAATCCGTTGCCATTCAGGGGAATTACGCAACACATATATAGGCAGGAGCACAACAGAACGTATTGAGCAGCTACCGATGGTTCCGAAGGCATGACGCTGCGATTGCCGCCTTCGTGCTGCCGGTGCTCAAAACTCTCAATCGTCCCTGACCAGCCTTGAAATCTCGGCGCTAATATCGGCTCCTTCGTAGGGCAATGCCTGAGGACGTTTCTCGCACGCCTAGCCGTCATAATACACGCGCTCATTTGATTGCGTGGCATCGGTGGAGAGCGCTGTCACAAACGGCTGGACGACATTCCTCATATCGCGCCGGCGGAGCCTGTTTTCACCAAAGTCGAACTCGCGGGTGACGCCTACGGCCCCTGCCAAGTTAATCCCATTTGAGATCGAATGCGGTGGGCGTGCCGCTCCTAGCAGCGCCGTTTTTCCCATTGACGTGAAAACATCAGAACAAAGTACCTTATGTCTACAGATTTCGTAGAATATCGTTTGGTTTCGGTGGTGGCCTATGGCGCATGTGTGGGAGATAGATGACTTGGCACGATTATCGGTTCTTGGAATATCCGGCGGTGTAAGCAACCCGTCCCGCACCACGGCGGTCGTCAATGCGCTGGTCAAGGCGGTCGCGTTGCGCCTGCTTGCCGACACCGGTCTGATTGAGATCACGGAGGCAGCACCGTCGCTTTTCGCCGGACTATCCCGCGGCGCACTTGGCGCATCTGGAGAAGCGATTATCCAGCGTGTCGAGAAGGCCGATTTGCTCGTGGTCGGAACGCCTGTCTATAGGGCTTCCTACACTGGCGCTCTCAAGCACCTGTTCGACCTGGTCGACTATCGCGCGTTGACGGGCAAGACCGTGCTTCTCGCGGCGACCGGCGGGAGCCCATACCATGGCCTGGTGCTCGAACATCAGCTCCGGCCATTGTTCGGCTTTTTTGGCTCTGTCACCGTCCCTACGGGCGTCTACGGCACGCCCGACGATTTCGTCGATGGCGAAATCGTCGGCGCAGCCATCATCGAGCGTATTGCAAGGGCCGCTACCGACGCGGTCTCCTTGCTCAACTCAAGTCACGCAAATGCCGCCGTCGCCACCCGCGTCGGCTGAGCCAATCAACAGGGGAAACGACGACATGAGTTCGCATTCCGACGCCATCAAATTCGCCTACTGGGTCCCGAACGTCTCCGGCGGCCTGGTCATCTCCAACATCGAGCAGCGGACGGGTTGGGATATCGACTACAACCGCAAGCTCGCCCAGATTGCCGAGGCCAACGGGTTCGACTATGCGCTGAGCCAGATCCGTTTCACAGCCGGCTATGGGGCCGACAACCAGCACGAATCAGTCTCGTTCAGCCATGCCTTGCTTGCCGCGACCACAACGCTGAAGGTCATCGCAGCGATCCTGCCCGGTCCGTGGAACCCTGCGCTGGCGGCCAAGCAGATCGCTACCATCAACCACCTGACCAATGGCCGCGTCTCCGTCAATGTCGTCAGCGGCTGGTTCCGAGGCGAGTTCGCCGCGATTGGCGAACTCTGGCTCGATCATGACGAGCGCTATCGCCGGTCGGAGGAATTTATCCGAGCGTTGCGCGGCATCTGGACGGAAGACAGCTTCACGCTGAAGGGCGATTTCTACCGCTTCACCAACTATTCCATGAAGCCGAAGCCGATCGAGCCCTTGCCCGAGATATTCCAGGGCGGCTCGTCGCGAGCCGCTCGCGACATGGCGTCTCGTGTCTCCGATTGGTATTTCACCAACGGCAATACCCCGGAGGAGATCCGGAAGCAGGTCGACGACATCCGCACCAAGGCGAAAGCCAACGGCCACAAGGTTAGGATCGGCGTCAACGCTTTCGCCATCGCCCGCGAGAGCGAGCAGGAAGCGCGCGCCGTGCTCGACGAGATCATCGCCAAGGCGAATCCGGAGGCGGTGCAGGGCTTTGCCGATCAGGTCAAGAATGCCGGCAAGGCCTCGCCGGAAGGCGAAGGCAATTGGGCGAAGTCGTCCCTCGAGGATCTCGTTCAGTACAATGACGGCTTCCGCAGCAATCTCATCGGCACGCCGGAACATATCGCCGAACGCATCCTGAAACTGAAGGACGCCGGTGCCGACCTGATCCTGCTCGGCTTCCTGCATTTCCAGGAAGAGGTCGAGTTCTTCGGCAAGCGCGTCATTCCTCTGGTGCGCGAACTGGAAGCAGCTCGCGACAGGGAGCTTGTCGCCGCGGAATAGGACGGGCGCGGCCCACGGGGCCGCAGCCGACACGCCTTCAAAAGCAGGAATGTTTCATGATTGGTGCTTCGCTGGGAGCGGCCGCATACGAGCGCGCGTCCGAAATTTCCGCCATCCTCGCGGTGGCTAACCCCGTCGGCGACAGGCGTCTGGCACGCCTGTCGTCACGGCCGGATGTGGTTCTCGCGCTGAGCGGGATCGGCATTTCCTTTGGCGGGGTCAAGGCGCTGAGCGATGTTGATCTCGAAGTGGAAGTCGGCGAGATCCGCGCGGTGATCGGCCCCAACGGCGCCGGCAAGTCCTCACTGATCAACATCATCAGCGGCCTCTATCACGCCGACCGCGGCAGGATTGCGATCGGCGGGCAGTCCTTCTCCCGGGTGCCGGCGAGCCGTCTAGCACGGCTCGGCGTTGCGCGAACCTTCCAGAACCTGGCGCTATTCGGC
The DNA here is from genome assembly GCF_003997575.1 of Mesorhizobium sp. M1A.F.Ca.IN.022.07.1.1. Lineage (NCBI taxonomy): Bacteria > Pseudomonadati > Pseudomonadota > Alphaproteobacteria > Hyphomicrobiales > Phyllobacteriaceae > Mesorhizobium > Mesorhizobium sp. M1A.F.Ca.IN.022.07.1.1. Next base: position 25,331 of record NZ_RZST01000004.1, on the reverse strand, counting down.
GGTCTGTCCGTGCGCAACAACATCGCGTGCGGCCGCGTCCACACCAGGCGCGCCAGTTTCGTCGAACATATTGCAGGTCTGCCACGCGCCCGGAGCGAAGATGCGGGAATCGCCGAAAAGACCGATCAGATAGTCGCCTTCCTGCATCTCGAAAGCGTCGCCGACCGCCTCGTCGCCACCTTGCCTTACGGCCTGCAGAAGCGGGTCGAGCTGGCGCGCGCTGGTCGCCGAGCCGAAGCTGCTGCTGCTCGACGAGCCGATGGCCGGCATGACGGCGACCGAGAAGGCCGAGATGGCCGGCTTCGTGCGCGCCGCGCGCGACCGGCACGGCGTCACCATCATCCTGATCGAGCACGACATCGGCGTCGTCATGGGCCTCTCCGACCGCGTCGCCGTGCTCGACTACGGCCGCAAGATCGCAGACGGGACGCCGGCCGAGGTCAGGGCCGATCCGGCAGTGATCCGGGCCTATATCGGCACCGCCGAGGGCGAGAATGGCGAGGACATCTGATGAGCTACTATGATTTCCTCTTCGTCATCGAAGTGCTGGTCGGCGGCCTGCTCTCTGGCGTCATGTATTCGCTTGTCGCCATAGGTTTCGTGCTGATCTACAAGACGTCGGGCGTGCTGAACTTCGCGCAGGGGTCGATGGTGCTGTTCGCAGCGCTCACCTTTGTCAGCCTCGTCGAACGCGGCATCCCCTTCGCGCTTTCGCTGCTCATCACCTTCGCGGTCATGGTCGCGCTCGGCTTCACCATCGAGCGGACCGTGCTCAGGCCACTGGTCAACCGCTCGCCGATGACGCTGTTCATGGCGACGCTGGGGCTCTCCTACATCATCGAAGGTGCCGCCCAGCTTATCTGGGGCACGCAGGTGCACGGGCTCGACCTCGGCATCGACGACACCCCCTTCGAGGTCGGCGGCATACTGATCTCATCCTTCGACCTGCTGGCGGCGGCGATCGCCGCCGCCATGGTCGCAGGCCTCAGCGCCTTCTTCTATTGGACGCGGATCGGCCTTGCGTTTCGCGCCGTCGCCGACGATCAGTTCGCGGCCCTCGCCGTCGGGCTGCGGCTGCCTCGCATCTGGGGCACCGTGTGGACGGCGGCCGGCTTCGTCGCGCTGGTCGCCGGACTGTTGTGGGGCGCGCGTCTCGGCGTCCGGTTCTCGCTGTCGCTGATCGTGCTGAAGGCGCTGCCGGTGCTGGTGCTTGGCGGCTTCGATTCCATCCTCGGCGCCATCGTTGGCGGCCTCATCATCGGCGCCAGCGAGAAGCTGGCCGAGGTCTATCTCGGCCCGTTCGTCGGCGGCGGCATCGAGGGCTGGTTCGCCTATGCGCTGGCGCTGGTTGTGCTTTTGGTGCGCCCCTCCGGCCTGTTTGGCCAGAAAACCGTCGAAAGGGTCTGAACCATGGCCGTGCAAGCTCTCGACGCCGCAAGGCTTCCAGTCGACTGGGCGAAACTCGTTCAGAAGCTGGCGTTGGCGACCGCCCTGTTCGTCGTCGCCTACGGCGTGGTCCCTGCCTATGCTTCGGGCTATCTGGTCGAGGCGATCCTGCTGCCATTCCTGGCGCTCAGCCTGGCGGCGGTCGGCCTCAATTTGCTGACCGGCTATTGCGGCCAGCTCTCGCTTGGCTCTTCCGCCTTCATGGCGGTGGGCGCGTTCGGCGCCTACAATTTCAACCTCAGGGTCGAAGGCCTGCCGCTGGCGGTGACCATGATCCTGGCCGGAATTTCCGCCGCCGGCTTCGGCGTCGTGTTCGGCCTGCCCAGTCTCAGGCTGCGCGGCTTCTACCTCGCCGTCTCGACGCTCGCCGCCCAGTTCTTCGTGCAATGGGCGCTGACCAAGTTCGGCTGGTTCTCCAACGACAACCCGTCCGGGGTGATCTCGGCGCCGCACCTGGCCGTCGCCGGTCTTTCGCTCGACAGCGCGACCGGCCGCTATTTGCTTTCGGTCACCACGGTCATGGTGCTGACGGCCCTCGTCTGGCGCTTGGTCAACAGCGCGACCGGTCGCAACTTCATCGCCGTGCGGGACAACGAAACCGCCGCACGCGTCATCGGTGTGCCGGTGCTGCGAACCAAGCTTCTGGCGTTCGCCATCTCGTCGTTCATCATCGGTATCGCCGGCGTGCTGTGGGCCTTCACCTATCTGCGCACCGTCGAGCCGGCAGGCTTCAATCTCGACCGCTCATTCCAGATCCTGTTCATCATCATCATCGGCGGGCTGGCCTCGATCCGTGGCGCGTTTTGGGTGCGGCGTTCATCGTTGTCCTCCCGCTCTTTCTGTCCCGGCTCGGCGCATTCCTGTTCGGCGGCCTGTTCGATTCGGGCGTTCTCGACATGAGCCAGCGCATCGTGCTCGGCGCCATTATCATCATCTTCCTCATCGCGGAACCGAGCGGGCTGTCGGCCCTCTTCGACCGCCTCAAACGACGGATCGGCTCAAGGTCCAGCTGATTGCCGCTCAACTTCCTCCTCCGCTCGGACCAACCCATCAGGAGACGTAAGCAATGACCTTCTTCAGTCACCTAAGAAAAGCGGCGATCGCCACGGCCTTCGTGCTCGGCGCGACGGCGGTTCACGCCGAAGAACAATACTTTCCCCTGCAGAGCTACCGTGTCGGTCCGTATGCGGCCGGCGGAACCGGCTTTTTCGGTGGCTTCATCGACTATCTCAACCTGATCAACATCCGCGACGGCGGCGTCAATGGCGCCAAGCTGGCCTGGAGCGAAGGCGAGACGCAATATGAGGTCGAGAAGGGCGTCGAGGTGTATGAACGGTTGAAGAGCAATCCCGGCATCGCTGCCTGGAATCCACTCTCGGTCGGCATCGCCTATGCCATGATCGATCGCATCACCGACGACAAGGTGCCGCTGATCACCATCAACCACGGCCGCACAGACACGACCGACGGGCGGGTGTTCCCTTACGTCTTCCCGCTGCTGCTCAATCCTTACAGCGAGACCTCCGGCATCGTGAACTACATCGCGTCCAAGGAAGGAGGCCTCGACAAGCTCAAGGGCAAGAACATCGTCGTGCTCTATCACGGCTCGCCCTATGGGAAGGAGACGATCCCGATCTATGAGCTGCTGTCGCAGAAATACGGCTTCGAGCTGTCGCAGATCGAGGTGCCGCATCCCGGCAACGAGCAGCAGGCGCAGTGGCTGACCATCCGGCGCGAGCATCCTGACTATGTCGTGCTGCGCGGCTGGGGCGTGATGAACCCCGTCGCCTTGAAGACCGCGCAGAAGACAGGCTTCCCGGCCGATCACATCATAGGCAATGTCTGGTCGAATTCCGAAGAGGATGTCATCCCCGCCGGCGATGCCGCCAAGGGCTATACGGCCATCACCACCCAGGCCTCGGGTGAGCGGTATCCGGTGGTCCAGGAGATCGTCAAAACGGTCTACGGCGACGGCAAAGGCAATCTCGAGGACAAAAGCCGCATCGGCTCGGTCTACCACAATCTCGGCATCGTCAATGGCATCCTCAATGTCGAGGCGGTCCGCATCGCACAGGCCAAGTTCGGCAACCGCACGCTGACCGGCGACGAAGTGCGTTGGGGCTTCGAGCATCTCAAGCTCGATCCGGCGCGCGTCGAGGCACTCGGCGCCAAGGACCTGTTCCACTCGATCAACGTCTCCTGGGACAATCACGAGGGTGACGGCTACGTGACCTTCCAGCAATGGGACGGCAAGAAGTGGAATGTCGTCTCCGACTGGATCGCTCCCGACTGGAAGCTGCTGCGTCCGATCATCGAGAAGTCGTCCGAGGCGTATGCCAAGGAAAAGGGCATCAAGATCCGCACGGCCGAGGACGCCGACGCGGTGGTCAGCAACTGAATTTGGTATGGTGCGGCCGACAAATCTGGCCGGCCGCGCCATCCACCTTCCCGAGCGGAGTCATCGATGTCCATCCCGGAATACCCGATACTGTCAGTTAGCAGCGTGGAGGCTGTCTACAACGGCGCCATCGCCGCCCTACACGGCGTCGACTTGTTGGTTGGCAGGGGCGAGATCGTCGCGCTGCTCGGCTCCAACGGTGCCGGCAAGACGACACTGCTGCGCGCCGTATCCAATCTCCTCCCGGCCGAGCGCGGCGCCATTACCGCCGGTCGGATCACCTTCGGTGGCGAGGATGTTTCAAGGGCAAGCCCCTCGCACCTAGTCCGCAGCGGCCTTGTCCAAGTCCTCGAGGGCCGGCATTGCTTCCGCTCGCTGACGGTCGAAGAGAACCTCTTCACCGGCGCGCTCGGACGCTCGTCCTCTCGCACGGGCGTCAAGGCGGACCTGGATCGTGTCTATTCACTTTTCCCAAGGCTCGCCGAGAAGCGGCGAACCCGGTCCGGCCTCACTTCCGGGGGCGAGCAGCAGATGACGGCTATCGGCCGGGGTCTGATGTCGCGGCCGAAACTCTTTGTTCTGGACGAGCCGTCGATGGGGCTGGCACCGCTGATCGTCGACGAGATCTTCAGCGCCCTGAAACGGCTCAACCGCGACGAAGGCCTTTCGATCCTCGTTGCCGAACAGAATTCGGCGGTCGCGCTGAAATACGCCGACCGCGCCACCGTGCTCGAGAACGGCGTCAGCGTGCTGGAAGGATCGGCTGCCGACTTGCGCCAGCGCACCGATATCAAAACCTACTACCTCGGCGGCGCGCCGCTTCCACCGCAACATTTTCCCAAGGAGACAGCAGCATGACCATCCAATCCAGGCAGGCGTCGGATAGCCGCAGTGCCGTCCCGCCGGTCGAACGACCCTCTGCCAAGGCGCATGTGATCAAGGCCGATGCCGAGGCAATCGCTGTCGCCGAAAAACTCGCCGCCGAATTCGCCAGGGATGCCTCCAAGCGGGATCGTGAACGCATCTGGCCGAAGGAAGAGCTCGATGCGTTTTCGCAGAGCGGCCTGTGGTCGATCAACGTGCCGAAAGCCTATGGCGGGCCGGAGCTCTCCTATGTGACCCTGTCGAAGGTGATCACCATCATCTCGGCGGCCGATCCGTCGCTCGGCCAGATTCCGCAGAACCATCTTGGCGTCGTCGCCGCTATCCGCACCGTCTCCGACGAGGCGCAGAAGAAGCTGCTTTTCGCTGAGGTGCTGTCCGGCACGCGCTTCGGCAACGCGTTCTCCGAGTTCGGCTCCAAGCGCGCGGCCGACTTCGAGACAAAGTTCGTCGACGCCGGCGACCATGTCGTGGTCAACGGCCAGAAATTCTATTCGAGCGGTGCTCTGCTTGCCCATCTGGTTCCGATCGTGGCGCTCGATGACGAGGGGCGCGCCTGGTATGCCATCGCCGATCGCGGCGCGCCCGGACTGACGGTGATCGACGACTGGTCGAGCTTCGGACAGAAGACGACTTTGTCCGGCACGGTCCTGCTCGACAATGTCAAGGTGCCCAAAACGCATCTTGTCCCCGGCTACAAGGGCTATGACAGGCCGACGGCCGACGGCGCCATCTTCCAGATCATCCAGGCCGCGGTCGATCTCGGCATCGCCAAGGCGGCGATCGACGAGACTGTCGGCTTCGTGCGCACCAAGTCGCGCGCCTGGATCGACAGCGGCGTCGATCATGCCTGGCAGGATCCTTATACGATCCAGGCGATTGGCGACCTTCGCCTGCGGGCCAACGCGGCAGAGGCGGTTCTGGAAAGGGCCGGGCTTGCGGTAGATCGCGCCGTGGCCGACCCGAACGAGAAGACCGTCGCGGAAGCGCAGATCGCGGTTGCCGAATCCAAGATCCTCACGACAGAGATCGCCATCATTGCCACGAACAAGCTGTTCGAGCTCGCCGGCACACGCTCGACGCTGGCCGAGCACAATCTCGACCGGCACTGGCGCAACGCCCGCACCCACACGCTGCACGATCCGGTGCGCTGGAAATACGCGATCCTCGGCAACTACTACCTCAACGACGTAAATCCGCCGCTCCATGCCTGGAGCTGAGCGAAGCGCCTCCAAATCACAGAGGACCATTCATGAGCATTGCCACTCCCGACAGGATCAAGGTCCTGTGGTTTCTGCCGACTCATGGCGACAGCCGCTATCTCGGCACCTCAGAGGGGGGGCAGGGCGGTCGACTTGCCCTATCTCACCCAAGTCGCGAAAGCCGCCGATGCCATCGGCTACTATGGCGCGCTGCTGCCGACAGGACGCAGTTGCGAAGATAGCTGGGTCGTGGCGTCGGCGCTGGCACCGCTGACGCAGCGGCTTCGCTTCCTTGTCGCCGTCCGGCCGGGCCTGCAATCGCCGACGCTAGCCGCGCGCAGACCTCGACGCTCGACCGCATTTCCAGCGGACGGCTGCTCATCAACGTCGTCACCGGCGGGGATCCGGTCGAGAACAAGGGCGACGGCATCTTCCTCAGCCATGACGAGCGCTATGAGGTGACGCGGGAATTCCTCGACATCTACAAGGCGGTGCTTCGCGGCGAGACCGTAGCGTTCGCAGGCAAGCACTTCCGTATCGAGGACGGTCGCCTACTGTTTCCGCCCGTGCAGACGCCACATCCGCCGCTCTATTTCGGCGGCTCGTCCGATGCCGCTAACGCGGTCGCCGCCGAACAGATCGACAAATATTTGACCTGGGGCGAACCGCCGGCGGACGTCGCGGCAAAGATTGCCCATGTGCGCGGTCTTGCCGAGAAAGCCGGGCGCCAGGTGACCTTCGGCATCCGGCTGCATGTCATCGTCCGCGAGACCAATCATGAGGCCTGGGCCGATGCCGACCGCCTGATCAGCCGCCTGGACGACAACACGATGACCGAGGCGCAGAAGGTTTTCGCGCGCATGGATTCCGTCGGCCAGTCGCGCATGAGCCGGCTTCATGGCGGCCGCCGCGACAAGCTCGAAATCAGTCCGAACCTGTGGGCTGGCGTTGGCCTGGTCCGAGGCGGCGCCGGCACCGCCCTGGTCGGCGATGCGGCGACAGTTGCGGAACGGATCGACGAATACCGGCGCATTGGCATCGATAGCTTTATCCTGTCTGGTTATCCGCATCTGGAGGAGGCCTATCGCTTCGGCGAACTGGTGTTGCCGTTGTTGCCGCTCGATCATGAAATCTCGACGCGCCCGACGGCAGTGAACATGGGACCGTTCGGCGAAACGGTGGCCGGCGACCATCGGCCTTCGGCACTGCGCGCGAGTCAGTCTTGAGCGCCAGAGACTTGGGCAGGGGACCGGTCGTAGCCATCATCGGTGGCGGCTTTTCCGGTGCGGCGACCGCGTTTCATCTTGCGCGGCTGCTGCCCGCCGGTGCTGCCGATATCGTGGTCGTCGAGCCCAGAGAGGGGCTCGGCTATGGTCTGGCCTACTCGACGGCCGATCCTTCACACCGCATCAATGTGCCGGCGTCGAGAATGACGCTGATCTCCGGCCAGGACAGCCACTTTGCCGATTGGCTGGAGCAGACCGGCGCGATTCTCGACGATGCCGAGGCTATTGCCGCAAATGGAGCACTCTACCCACAGCGACGCGTTTTCGGGCGCTACGTGGAATCTTATCTCCAACCCTTTCTGTCCGGCAAAGTGATCCGTCATGTCAGGTCCGCCGTCGCGTCAGTCGAGCTCAGTGGCCAGGGCTACATCCTGATTCTCGCTGATGGAAGGACGCTCGCAGCCGACGCCCTAGTGATTGCGGCGACGCATCCGCCACCGGCCTTGCCATCGGCCCTGCGGTCTGTGGCTGCTGCAGCCCGGCTGGTGGCCAATCCCTATGATCTCGGAGGGCTGCAAGCGATCGGCCGCGACGACCATGTGCTCGTAGTCGGCACTGGACTGACGTCGGCGGATATCATTGCCACGCTGGACCGCAATGGGCATCGCAGCCGCATCCTCGCGCTATCACGTCATGGTTATCGTTCGCGCAGCCACGCGGTGCTCCCGGTCGACCCGATTGGTGATTTCATCAGTCTGCCTTCACGCAGCGCAACAGTGATGCTCAGACGCATCCGGGCCACGATCCTAGATGCCAAGCGTCGGGGCGAAGACTGGCACCCGGTCCTCGATGCCGTCCGACGTCAGGGACAAATCATCTGGCAGGCCCTGCCGCTCGACGAGCAGCGCCGCCTCGTGCGCCATTTGCGCACGCTGTGGGATGTGCATCGCTTCCGCATCGCGCCACAGGTCGCGGACGTGCTCGATCGCCGCGTTGCCGAAGGCATGCTCGCCTATCGCGCCGCATCGATCGTCGGCGCCGAGCAGGTCGACGGGCGCATTCGGGTCACGCTGCGGCCAAGGCGCCAACCCACTCAGACAACCGAGACGTTCGACAGGGTGGTCGTCACGACCGGGCCGGCGCATGCCGATATTTTCCGGACCAACACAGCAATTGCCGATCTCGGGCGAATGGGACTGGTCCGGCTAGACCCGATTGGCCTTGGCCTGGCGACCGACAGCCAAGGCCGTGCGGTCAGCACTTCCGGCCGACCGACCGACAGCATTTTCGTCAGCGGGCCGCTGGCGCGCGGCAGCGTTGGCGAATTGATGGGAATTCCCGAAGTCACCGCGCATGCCGAGCGTATAGCCGCTGAAATCCACCAATGGCTTGGATACCAAACGGCGTTGCGTCGTAAGGCGTCGTGAAGCTGCAAACACGATGAGGCTATCCAGATGACACTCACCGAGCGTATTGCGAAGGTGGAAGCCCATCGTGTCGTAAATAGGCCACTGGTCGCGTGCCGCTCCTGGCGCTTTTAGCAGATCAGCTCGACCTCGGAGGTGCCGATCTCCATGCCCAGACTTCGCACCGGCGTCCACCGCTTTGATGACGATCCGAGACGATCAGCCCACCGCGGCGGGTCGAGAAAGCACTGGGCGGGAAGACGCCTACAGCGAGGCTGCTCGCCTTGTGGCCGCAGAGAGGGAAAGAATCTGCCGCCGGACATCGACTTCAGTGGTTTAGAGAAGGCGGCTCGGCAGCGACCTCTGCGTGAACCCAGACGCCTTGAAAAGCCCGATGCGTCCGGATTTTGGCGGTGATCTTCATCAAATGCGATGAGCTGCAATTTCTGGCGACGGCCACGCTAAGGGCGGGCCTCCAGCACCATGTTGAACGGTGTCTCCGCGGCGCGACGCAATCGCTTGAAGCCGCCACCGGTCACCACCTTGCGCAGCCTCGCCTCACCGGCCTGGGCTCCAAGCGCGAGCCCGACTTCCTGCGACACGGACGCGGGCGTGCACACGAACGTGGAAGCGGCATAGTAAACGCGTCCGACGGGATTGAGGTTCGCCGCCAGATGATCATGCGCGAACGGCTCGACGATCATCCACGTGCCATCCGGCTTGAGCGATCCGTGGACATGGGTGGCGGCGCCCGTCGGGTCGCCCATGTCGTGAAGGCAATCGAAGAATGTGACGAGGTCGTAGGTTCCGGGATAGCTCTTGGCGGCGGCGACGTCGAACCGCGTGTTGACGCCGACGCCGGCTACCTCGGCCGCCTTGCGGGCGCGCTCAATCGAAGGGGCATGATAGTCGAAGCCGACGAAGCGCGAAATTGGGGAAGGCCTGTGCCATGAGCACGGTCGATGCACCATGACCGCATCCAACATCCGCGACGTCCACGCCGCGTTCGAGCTTCTCGACGACGCCCTCCAAGGCCGGCAGCCAGGAGTCGATCAGATTGGCATTGTAGCCTGGACGGAAGAACCGTTCCGTACCGCGAAACAGACACGCGCTATGATCGTGCCACCCGACGCCATTGCCGGACGGAATGCCTGCCTCACCTTTTCTTCATCGAGCCACAGCGCGGACAGGAACTCGAATGCGCCTGCCATGAAGGCCGGGCTGTCTTCATCGGCGAACACCAGCTCTTGCTCGGCGTTGAGATAGAATTTGTCGCTCGCTTCGGTGGTCGGGAATGACAGCCACCTCCATGCCGTTGAAAAGCAGGAAATCCGTCACGTTGCCCTCGTCGGTAACCGGCGGAGCCGGAGTGGTCGTCACCAGGGCAAGCCCTGTCGCAGCAGGTATCCTAGGGCAGCCCGTCAGAACATCGATGACTCCGGTTGTGGTGCCGGGGCGGGCGATCAGGGGCCAAGTGATTGTTCCGAGGCGGCTGTATGTTGTGGTAAGGTGATCATGCGAATTCTTGTTGGTCGGTCACGTGTTTTGCGGATGACCCGCATGTACTGTGCCAAATGAGAAAACCATTCAAACGCAATCCAGTAGATCTGACTGTATCCGACATTGTCGGAATTTGGACATCGCCGAACGCGAAGCGCTCGGGGCTTGTGACGATACTTGAGCGTGCTGCTTCGGAGGAGGGATGCGCCTCGAACCGGCCGCGAGGCCTTTTTCTGGCAACGGATATTCCGGCCGGGTTAGGCCGCGAGGAAAGCGACGGTGAATAAGAGGTAGAGGACCAACCGTTTTGAGCGGGTAGTTGCCGTGTTGCGCCCCCACGCAAAGGCCAGCACCACGGAGCAGTATTTCTGGTGGCGACACTACAACGCCTTTAAGTGCCGGTTACCCGTTTTTACCCGATGCTGGATACGACTACAACGACTCCTTCCCGAGCCTGCGTGCGGCGCTTACCTGGAAGATGGAAGCCGGTCAGATCGCAACGGGGGAGGGCGGCCAGATCTGGGCAATCCCGCATGCATTTGAGAACATCCAGCTGTTCTACCGCCTGTTCCCGCCAACGGCGGAGATCACGCCGTGTCACCCCAAGCACTTAAACCCAGCGTGCCGATGGCAGCCGAAGGACCTGGCGCGCGCGCCTCGTCCGGTTCGGCTTCGCTGGAGGGGCGTTCCATCGACTGTTTCAGCCTTGCAATCATCCAGGCGCTGGCCAAAAGCCAGATGGAGCGCCGGCTCAGGAACCGGCGCAAAAACTCGAGCCTGCCGGCGCTGATCGAGCTGGTGCTGGCGCGGCCGCTGGTGTCGGCAGGTCTGGTCGCGGCCGAGCTGAAAATTAGCCAGCGTGCTGCGCTCGGGCTGGTGCCGAACTCGGCATCCGTGAGGTGACCGGCAGGGGCGCTACCGGACGTGGGGCCCCGTTTAGCTGCGGCGGGCTTTGGCGAAAGCGACAGCACTGATGATTTTTGCTGTACGCTCATTCTCCCTCATCTGCGCGTTGACAGAAAACCAGCAGCCGAGGGTCACTGCACGCTGTGCTCCCGCGATTTCCGGAAAACCAATGAAGAACGACTTTGATCTATCGCGCGGGACGTATCATTCAACCATGTCGAGAACGGGCGTGACGGCACGTACACTATGGACCAGAGAACTTTGTCTGGCGACTTTGCGCACGCCTGCAGAACTCTTCGGAAAACTTCCTTCTGTTGATCCAATGATCGTAATGAGCTGGAGTGGCATCGCCGCTCTCCCCGGTTCTTGCTCTCTCAGTTGAACTTGATGCTGGCCTGCACGAACACGCCGTAGCGCTTTGCCTTCCAATCGTCGGCCTGCGGGGAACCACGACCGCCCATTGCCTCTTCGAAATGAGCCGTGCCGTTATTCGCCACGGCCCAGTAGCGGGCGCCGACGCCGATGTTGAACAAATCCGTGACCTTGTAGTTCAACACCGCCTCGAGCTGGACGCCATGCCCATCGCCGTCTTCGGGAATTAGCTTGATCTTGGGGCGCATGTGGTGCTGATCTTTGCCGTCGAGCCGCGTGAAGAGGAACGCCACGTCACCAGAAAGGCTGAGTCGCGCGGTGAGTTGCGTCTGCCCGGCCAAGCCGAGTCGCAGCGAATGCCAATCGTTGTCCTGGCTGATGAGGTTGACGTAGGTCGGGACGGTTGGCACACAGGTCCTCCAGTTGGTCGCCTGCTGCGTGCAACCGAAAGCGTCGTAGCTCTCGTGCCAGAAATTGTTGCCAACAAAAGCACCGATGCGGTAGCGCGGCGCGTTCAAGAAATTATATCCAAGATCGGCGGTGAAATAGCTGACGCCGCCCCCGCGCTGATCACTGAATGTGTTTGAGTAGCCCCCCATTTCCGTAAGAAGTCCTCGTCATGAGAAAACCCTCCCTGATGCCGCCGGCACCGAGGAGGCCTTTACGAAAATGCCAGTCGGATTGTGGATCGCGTTGAAGAAGACTTCACTCGAATGCGCGTCTAGATCGTCATAGGTGAGCCGCGAGACCGGTGACGTACCTTTATGATTGTAAAGGTCCTTCGATGCTTGCCGGTACTGGGCCAGTAGCGTAGTCCACCCTCGAACGAAAAGACTGAGGCCGCCGCCCCGGCTACCGACGCCGACTCGAAATCACCGGCACTCGACGGCGGTTCGGAACTCCTCGGTGCCGCAGCGCCGGCCAAGCCGGGCCCGGTGAAAAATTCGTCGTCGAGGGCAAGGCGCCCGCTGCTTCGCCCGGCCGCGCCGACGATTTTTCTTGGCCGCCAAGGCGGCAGCCTGCGGCCGCGGCCACAACCGAAACGACCACGGCGATCGTCCGTAAACCTGCCCCCGGGACACCTGAAGGGCAAAGCGCCCTCAGATGGCCGCGGGAGTAGCGTTTCCAAACGGTCTCAGCGCGGCAGCACGCTCGATCCCATCAGCGCCTCGTCGATCGAACGCGCTGCCTGACGGCCCTCGCGGATCGCCCAGACGACCAGCGATTGACCGCGGCGCACATCGCCCGCCGCATAGAGCTTTTCGACGCTGGTCTTGTAGTCGCGATCATTGGCCTCGACGTTGTTCGAGCGGCGGCTGTCGATGGCGATCTTCATCTGGCCAGCCAGTTCCGACACCGGCCCGACGGCGGCCGGCCCGGCAAAGCCGATAGCGATGAAGGCGAGATCCGCACGGATGACGAATTCCGTGCCGGCGATCGGCTTGCGCTTTTCATCGACCTCGCAGCATTTGACGCCGGTCAACGCGCCGTCCTCGCCGATGAATTCGAGCGTCGCCACCTGGAACTCGCGCTCGGCGCCTTCCGCCTGCGAGGACGAGGTGCGCATCTTCGTCGCCCAGTAGGGCCAGACCGAAAGCTTGTCTTCCTTTTCCGGCGGCTGCGGCCGGATGTCGAGCTGGGTGACGCGAACGGCGCCCTGGCGGAAGGCGGTGCCGACGCAGTCGGACGCGGTGTCGCCGCCGCCGACGACGACGACATGCTGGCCGCCCGCGACGATCGGCGGCGACGGCCACGCCACCGACTGGATCGGCTCACCGCCGATGCGCTTGTTCTGCTGCACCAGGTAAGGCATCGCGTCATGCACGCCGTCGAGATCGTCGCCGGGAATGTTGGCCGGGCGCGGCGTTTCCGAACCGCCGCAATAGAGCACCGCATCATACTCGGCGAGCAGCTCCGCCACCGGCTTGTCGACACCGACATTGATCCCGCAATGGAAGCTCACGCCCTCGCCTTGCATCTGCTCGATGCGCCGGTCGATGTAGTGCTTCTCGATCTTGAAGTCGGGGATGCCGTAGCGCATCAGCCCGCCCGGCCGGCTCTCGCGCTCGTAGACGTGAACGTCGTGGCCGGCGCGGCCAAGCTGCTGGGCGGCCGCCATGCCGGCCGGCCCCGAGCCAATGATTGCGACGCGCCTGCCGGTCTTCCTTTCCGGCGGATAGGGCCGGATATGACCGGTTTCATAGGCCTTGTCGGCGATCGCCTGCTCGATCGTCTTGATGGCGACCGGAATGTCCTCGAGGTTCAGCGTGCAGGCTTCCTCGCAAGGTGCCGGACAGATGCGGCCGGTGAATTCCGGGAAATTATTGGTCGAATGCAGGTTGCGGATCGCATTGTCCCAGTCGCCATTGTAGACGAGGTCGTTCCAGTCCGGGATCTGGTTGTGGACCGGGCAGCCGGTCGGCCCGTGACAGTACGGAATGCCGCAATCCATGCAGCGCGCGGCCTGTTTCTCGACCTCCTTGTCCGACATCGGCAGCGTGAACTCGCGAAAATGCCGGATGCGGTCGGAAGCCGGCTGGTACTTGTGCACCTGCCGGTCGATCTCGAGAAACCCTGTTACCTTGCCCATAGTCCAGTCCCTGCTGTCCAGATGGCGCGCTCGACGACGCACCCGTTAACCTCATAAGGCAGCCATGGCAACCTTCAGTCCGAGGCCAGGATTGTTGATGAAGGCGTCGCCCGGGAAGCTTGGCTTCCCGGCAATCCCAATACCTATTCCGCCGCAACGCCCATGCGCATGCGTTCCATTTCGATCAGCGCGCGGCGGTATTCGACCGGCATGATCTTCCGGAATTTCGGCCGGAAAGTCGCCCAGTTGTCGAGGATCTCGCGGCCGCGCACCGAACCCGTGTAATGGACGTGGTTCGAGATCAGCTGATAGAGCCGCTCCTCATCATGGCTGGTCATGTCGCCGGACACGTCGACGCGGCCTTTGTGATCGAGGTCGCCGCCATGATGGAGCAGTTTCTCCATCAGGTCGTCTTCTTCGGGAACGGGTTCCAGTTCGACCATCGCCATGTTGCAGCGCTCGGCGAAATCACCCACCTCGTCGAGCACATAGGCGACGCCGCCCGACATGCCGGCGGCAAAGTTGCGGCCGGTCTGCCCGATGACGACGACAATGCCGCCGGTCATGTACTCGCAGCCATGGTCGCCAACGCCTTCGACGACGGCGGCGACGCCCGAATTGCGAACCGCAAAACGCTCGCCGGCGACGCCGCAGAAATAGGCCTCGCCCTCGGTCGCGCCGTAGAGCACCGTGTTGCCGACGATGATCGACTCCGCGGCGACGATCTTCGTGTTCTCCGGCGGGCGGATGACGATGCGGCCGCCCGACAGGCCCTTGCCGACGTAGTCATTGGCCGCACCGACCAGCTCGAACGAAACCCCACGCGCCAGGAAGGCGCCAAAGGACTGGCCGGCGGTGCCGGTGAGCTTCACCGAGATCGTGTCCTCGCGCAGGCCCTTGTGCTTGAAGCGCTTTGCCACTTCGCCCGACAGCATGGCGCCGGTCGAACGGTCGACATTGCGGATCGGCAGCTCGATGCTGACCGGCTGCCTGGCGTCCAGCGCCGGCTTGGCCAACTCGATCAGCTTGCGGTCGAGCACGTCGTCGATCGGATGCTTGTGCCGCTCGGTCCAGTGCACCGCCTCATGCGGCGCATCCGGCTTGAAGAACATCTTGCTGAAATCGAGCCCGCGCGCCTTCCAGTGCTGGATCAGCGCCCGCTTCTCCAGGAGTTCGGTGTCGCCGATGATCTGGTCGAGATGGGTGTAGCCCATCTCGGCGAGCAGCGCCCGGACCTCTTCCGCCACATAGAAGAAGAAGTTGATGACGTGTTCCGGCGTGCCCTTGAAGCGCTTGCGCAACACCGGATCCTGCGTCGCGACGCCGACCGGGCAGGTGTTGAGATGGCACTTGCGCATCATGATGCAGCCGGCCGCGATCAGCGGCGCGGTCGAGAAGCCGAATTCGTCGGCGCCAAGCAGCGCGCCGATGACGACGTCGCGCCCGGTGCGCAGGCCGCCATCGACCTGCAGCGCGACGCGCGACCTGAGGCCGTTGAGCACCAGCGTCTGGTGCGTCTCGGCAAGGCCCATTTCCCACGGGCTGCCGGCGTGCTTGAGCGAGGTCAGCGGCGATGCGCCGGTGCCGCCGTCATAGCCGGAAATGGTGATGTGATCGGCGCGCGCCTTGGCGACGCCGGCCGCAACCGTGCCGACACCGACTTCGGAGACCAGCTTGACCGAGACATCAGCCGCCGGATTGACGTTCTTGAGGTCGTAGATGAGCTGCGCCAGATCCTCGATCGAGTAGATGTCGTGATGCGGCGGCGGCGAGATCAGGCCGACACCGGGCGTCGAATGCCTGACCTTGGCAATGGTGGCATCGACCTTGTGACCGGGCAACTGACCGCCCTCGCCGGGCTTCGCGCCTTGCGCCACCTTGATCTGCATCACGTCGGAGTTCACCAGATACTCCGCCGTCACGCCGAAACGCCCGGAAGCGACCTGCTTGATCGCCGAACGCTCGGGGTTCTTGCCGCCGTCCGGCAGCGGCAGGTAACGGTCAGCCTCTTCGCCGCCCTCGCCGGTGTTAGACTTGCCGCCGATGGCGTTCATGGCGCGGGCCAGCGTGGTGTGCGCTTCCCTGGAAATCGAGCCGAAGGACATCGCCCCGGTCGAGAACCGCTTGACGATATCGGCAGCCGACATGACCTCGTCGAGCGCGACCTTCTTGCGCCCGGTTTCTTCGGCCAGCCTGATCTTGAACAGGCCGCGAATGCTCTGCGCCCGCGCCGTCTCGCTGTCGATCTGAGCGGAATAGTCCTTGAACGTCTGCCACGATCCCTGGCGCACGGCGTGCTGCAGGGTGGCCACCGCATCGGGCGACCAGATATGCGCTTCGCCGCGCATGCGGAACATGTATTCGCCGCCGACCTCGAGGCTGTTGCGCAGCACCGGGTCGTTGCCGAAGCCGTCGGCGTGGCGGCTGACCGTTTCGGCCGCGATCTCTTCCAGCCCGACGCCTTCGATCAGCGTCGCGGTGCCGGTGAAATATTTTTGCACGAAGTCGGTCTTCAGCCCGATGGCGTCGAAGATCTGCGCGCCGCAATAGGACTGGTAGGTCGAGATGCCCATCTTCGACATCACCTTGAGAATGCCCTTGCCGATCGACTTGATGTAGCGGGAGACGACCTCATTGGCGTCGACTTCGGCCGGCAGCTCGCCGCGCTTGTGCATGTCGAGCAGCGTGTCGAAGGCGAGATAGGGATTGATCGCCTCGGCGCCATAGCCCGCAAGGCAGCAGAAATGATGCACCTCGCGCGGTTCGCCGGACTCGACGACCAGCCCCACCGACGTGCGCAATCCCTTGCGGATCAAATGATGGTGGACCGCCGCCGTCGCCAGCAATGCCGGGATGGCGATGCGGTCCGGCCCGAGCTGACGGTCGGACAGGATGATGATGTTGTAGCCGCCGGCGACCGCCGCCTCGGCGCGCTCACACAGCCGGTCGATGGCGCCCTGCATGCCGGCCGCGCCTTCGTTCGAAGCATAGGTGATGTCGATCGTCTTGGTGTCGAAACGGTCCTCGGTGTGACCGATGGAGCGGATCTTCTCAAGATCGCCATTGGTCAGGATCGGCTGGCGCACTTCGAGCCGCTTGCGACGCGAATTGCCGACGAGATCGAAGATGTTCGGCCTCGGCCCGATGAACGACACCAGGCTCATCACCAGTTCCTCGCGGATCGGGTCGATCGGCGGGTTGGTGACCTGGGCGAAGTTCTGCTTGAAATAGGTGTAGAGCAGCTTCGATCTGTCCGACATCGCCGAAATCGGCGTGTCGGTGCCCATCGAGCCGACCGCTTCCTGGCCGGTGGTCGCCATCGGCGACATCAGCAGCTTGGTGTCTTCCTGGGTAAAGCCGAACGCCTGCTGGCGGTCGAGCAGGCTGACGTCCCTGCGCAGCGCCCGCGGCTCGACCGGCTTCAGGTCTTCGAGGATGAGCTGGGTGTTGGCGAGCCAGCTCTTGTAGGGATGCCTGGTCGCGATCTCCGACTTGATCTCCTCGTCGGAAACGATGCGGCCCTTCTCCAGGTCGATCAGCAGCATGCGGCCGGGCTGCAGCCGCCACTTCTTGACGATCCTTTCCTCCGGCACCGGCAGCACGCCGGCTTCCGAGGCCATGATGACGCGATCGTCGTCGGTGACGATGTAGCGCGCCGGGCGCAGCCCGTTGCGGTCGAGCGTGGCGCCGATCTGGCGGCCGTCGGTGAAGGCCACCGCCGCCGGCCCGTCCCACGGCTCCATCAGGGCGGCGTGGTATTCGTAAAAGGCCTTGCGATCTTGATCCATCAGCTTGTTGCCGGCCCAGGCCTCGGGGATCAGCATCATCATTGCGTGGGCGAGTGAGTAGCCGCCCTGCGTCAGGAATTCGAGCGCATTGTCGAAACAGGCGGTGTCCGACTGCCCCTCATAGGAGATCGGCCACAGCTTGGAGATGTCGTTGCCGAACAGTTCGGAATCGACCGAGGCCTGCCGCGCCGCCATCCAGTTGACGTTGCCGCGCAGCGTGTTGATCTCGCCATTGTGGGCGACCATGCGATAGGGATGCGCCAGCTTCCACGACGGGAAGGTGTTGGTCGAGAAACGCTGGTGGACGAGGATCAGCGCCGTCTCGAAACGCGGATCGGTCAGATCCTTGTAATAGGCGCCGACCTGATAGGCCAGGAACATGCCCTTGTAGACGATGGTCCGCGATGACATCGACACGACGTAGAAGCCATTGTCGACGCCCTTGGTCTCTTCGTGGATACGACCGGAAATGACCTTGCGCAGGATGTAGAGCCGCCGTTCGTAATCGTCGTCGCTCTCGATCTCGGCGCCGCGACCCAGAAATACCTGCCGCTGGACCGGTTCGGAAGCAGCGATATCAGGCGCCTTTGACAGCGATGAATTGTCGACCGGCACGTCGCGAAAGCCGAGCAGCGGCTGGCCTTCGAGCTGCGCGACCTCGGCGATGATGCCTTCGATATGCGCCTGAAGCTCAGGATCGCGCGGCATGAACACATGGCCGACGGCGTAATGGCCGGGGTTGGGCAGTTCGACGCCCTGGCTGGCCATCTCCTCGCGGAAGAAGCGGTCGGGAAGCTGCACCAGCACGCCCGCGCCGTCGCCCATCAGCGGGTCGGCGCCGACGGCGCCGCGATGCGTCAGATTTTCGAGCACCGCCAGGCCGTCCGTGACGATCTGATGCGACTTGACGCCCTTCATATTGACGATGAAGCCGACGCCGCAGGCATCGTGCTCGTTGCGCGGATCGTAGAGGCCGTGGGCGGCGAACCCGGTAGGGGTCCGCCCGATCTTGGTCAGGCCAGTGGCGATGGACGGATTTTTGACGGCTGGCGCTTTCGTCTGCGCGGCCGGGCCGTTCGTCGCAGATGGCGTCACTTCCGTCATCGTCCTGTCCTCCGTTCTTGCCTGGCGCAGAGACAGGCGGTCGGCTGCGTCCCCCGTCTTCCCCGCCTGTGGGCGCAGGTGGATCGGTGGGCAGCGCCGAGCTGGCTGAGTAACCTTCTTCATGTTGCCAGCCTTACTCCAGTGCCATCTTTGACGGGTCCGGGAGACCCTTAGCGGCAGTATGTTTTGGTGAGTTGATCAGGCACGTCTTCTCCTTGCTCGGTCACGTGTTTGCGGTAACGGCGAGGCTGGGCTGGACGCCTGGGCCGACCTATTTGTACATCCACGTCAGGGAAATGGACGAATTGGCCAGTAAGCCATTCGCCCCTCTTTGGTTTCCTCCTTGGCCGCCCCTTTCACCTTTTGGGAGAATCCTCTTGCGGAGCCACACAGAGAGCGCCGTAACAAACCTTCTCACCCTTGTAGTTGGCCAGAGCCTGCAGCAACTCGGGTAGAAGGTGCTGTTTCAGGTCGTCCGAGATAGGCTCCGGACCCTCCAGCGCTTTCAGTGTCTGCTCGACCAACTCGATGGCGCGATCTTTGTTGCCGCTCTCATGATAGTACTGAGCGACCACCGGATAAGACAGGAACTTAGAGCCGCCGCCTTGCGGCAGTGCCACGATGTGTTTGGACAGCTCTTCGCCCATCGCGAAGCGCTCAGCAGACGGAAAGCCGGAATAATCAAAGCCCGGCGCGAAGAGTTGGTATAGCGCCCAATACATCCATCCCTCGGACTTTCTGTCGATCGCGTCGCGAACGAATTGGCGCATTACGGGCAAGCCGGCCTGCATGTCGCGCATTCTGTGAAGCAACAGATTGACATGACTCACGCGGAAGTTGAGTTTGTCCGGTATCAATGCGAGGCCTTCTTCAATCGCCGAGAGCGCCGTCTTCCAATCCTCGGCCTCCATTGCCGGCCGAAGTTTGTCGTATATGGGCTTGGTCAGCGCTTGTTCGCGCGCTATGGTTTCGCCTTCCGCAATCCGCTCCGTATCGGCGGATTTTGCCTGATCGCTGATGCGCCAGCTGCCGTTAAGCACCTTCGGCAAAACCTCATCGAGTTGCGTCGGATGACCGATAAAGGCGATGTGGCCGTCTCGGTCGACCACGAACGAGGTCGGGACCCCGTAAGAAAAGCTGGGCTCCATCCAAAGCTTGTCCATTTCGCCTGTGGAGTCGAATGCGATCCGATAGTTCAGATTCGGGAATTTTTCGGTCAACCAAGCGTCCAACGTGCTTCGGGCCTCGTCGGCCGTTGGAGCGTCTTCAGAAGCCGCGACTCCGACGATCTCAACGCCGTTGTCCTTGTATTTCTCCTGCAGCTGGATCAGATGGGGCATCCCGTCCACACATGGGCCGCACCAAGTTGCCCAAAATTCGACTATGCACACTTTGCCGGGCTCAAAGCTGGTGAGGGGCTCGCCACGCAGCCAGTTCTCGACTTTAATCGAAGGAGCCGGGGACTCCATCTGCAATACCACGTTGCGGTCCAAAGCTATTTCCAAAGGTTTCTGCACGAGCTGGTTTCCTCTCAGAGACGGCACACGGGTTCAGGGAGGAGCGGATCGCTCGTCTTGCCCCATTGAGTGCAGTCACAGTCACTCAGTCTCAAAAACCATGCCAACGCGCTCAGCGCGCAGTTAGCGCCCATTGCTTCGAAAAACCTCGACAGTGCCCAGATGTTGGTTGTAATGAACCTGACATTTGTCTGACGCTGTCAGCTTTTGGACACGCGATCACGCGCTTCGTGCCGCCAGAAGGTCAGGCCGAGCCCTGTGTTGCCAGCGGTCGCTTCGATGATTGTACCGCCCCGCGCGAGCTGGCCACGCTGTTCGGCATTAACGATCATCGACAACGCAATGCGATCCTTGATCGATCCGCCGGGATTCTGGCTTTCGAGCTTGACGAAGAGACGACACCTGCCGGTATCGAAGCTCTTCAGTTCGACGACCGGCGTCTCCCCAATCAGATCGAGCACTGACGCAAATGGCGGACGCAGGCGAGAGGACGCCTTTGTCGACGGTCGGCGGAACATCTCGAGGCTCATGCGGCTGCGGTCTCCAGAATGTCGGCATAGTGCCGTTGCGCAGCATCGGGATGCGAGCGCAGTCGGCTCTTCAGCAGTTGCGGAACAGTGGATTGTCGGGGTCGCTGGCGGGGCACCCGCTTCGGCAGCCGTTCAGGCGGCAGGTCAAGAAACCGTATGTCGGCATCAAGCCGCGCGCCGAAGAAGAAGGGAATCGAAACAGTGCCCTTCGAAAGACCCAGGGCAACGGAAATCATTGCATCGGGCGAGTTCATGCGCCTGAAGCAGCGCTGCCTGCAACTGCTTCATAGCGACAGGCGGGCGAGACTCTAGCGAGGCTTTCGCCGCTTGGTTGATTGAGGCTCTCGACGAAGCCACTAAGATTCGGCGGCCGATAATAGCTTGCTGCTCATTGGGACGTCGACCAACGCCGGGATTGAGAAAGGCAACCCTGCCCCACAAGGCGGGTGTCACACGTGCGGTGCGTCCGCTCGTCACGCCGGATGGTTTTTGAGACCTGGGTTCACGGCTAATCAGATGCACCCCTGTCGTCGTTTCGGTGCAGGCCGCCAGGGGGGCGTGTTGCAGCAGCTTGCAATTAGTTTCGCCAGTACGGGGCGTGCGAGCACGGGGCTGCACAATGAGATCATATGCCGGCGTGGGGACCAAGGTGTGGCGCAGCCTTAGAGAACTCAACACCGAGACCGGAGCAACGGAGACTGCTCTTTCGTCGAGCCAGTTTAAATTAGAACATTCTTTCTATAGTTTACGTCAATTATCCTGTTCGATAGCTCTGTCGACTAGCGATGAGACTTTTCAACGCAGCGCGGACATCCGCTGGCCGGATGTGACTTGCTATCCCTTTCAAGATCAAACAGGAGAACCCATGAGCAATCCAGTCCTTGTCAACCGGACCATTCTTGACTCCGACGTTGTACCGCTGACCAGCCGTGTCGGAGCTGAAATCAGAGGCGTTCGCCTTGGCGGAGACCTTTCGGACGCAGCGATAGCAGCCATCAACCAGCTTCTTCTAAAACACAAGGTGATCTTCTTCCGCGGCCAGGAGCACCTCGACGATGCGGAGCAGGAATTGTTCGCGCGGCGTCTGGGTAACCTTGTACCTCATCCCACGCAGGGGCCGGCAGCCGGCACGGCCTCAATCCTCAATCTCGATTCCGGCCGTGGCGGTGGCAGGGCAGACCAGTGGCATACCGATGTGACTTTCGTCGATGCCTATCCGAAATTCTCGGTCCTACGTGGCGTCGTCATTCCGGCGGCGGGGGGCGACACGATCTGGTCCAACACGCACGCCGCGTACGAGAATCTGCCGGCGCCGCTCAAAATATTGGCGGACAATCTGTGGGCTATTCATAGCAATGCCTACGACTACGCAGCCGTGCGCCCGCGCGCCACAGCCGAAGAGAAGAGGCACTTCGAGGAAGTCTTCACATCGACGATCTACGAGACCGAGCATCCGGTCGTGCGCGTCCATCCCGAAACCGGGGAGAAGTCGCTGCTGCTCGGCAATTTCGTGCAGCGCCTCGTCGGCCTTTCCAAGAGCGATTCCGCCAAACTCTACGAGGTGTTCCAGTCCTACGTCACTGCCCCGGAAAATACCGTGCGGTGGCGCTGGCAAGTAAGCGACGTCGCTATCTGGGACAACCGTGCTACCCAGCATTATGCGGTCAACGACTATGGCGACCAGCACCGGGTTGTGCGTCGCGCTACGGTTGACGGTGACGTTCCGATCGGCGTCGACGGTCGCCGCAGTATAACCCGTGTCAAGGCAGCCAAGCCGGCGGCGAAGGCAGCCTGACCGTCTGAACAGGGTAAAGATGAAAACTTCGTATCGCCGCGGCCATATCGCGCTGCTTAACCGCCCCACAAAGCCTTATGATTTCCGAGAAGCAAGGCGAGTTGCGGGCTCGAGGCTTGGCCCGAAATCGAGGTCCTGCAGCGTGGCGCATGGCTCGAGTCGCTGCTCGTGGCCCCGCTGCAGCGGTACAGGTCCCCCACCGCCCCACCATCTCGCCCGCCCTGCACCTCGGATAGCGATCATTCACCGTTTGTTCATTATGATAGCGCACGATCATAACTGGACATGCTGGTAGCTCGTACATGCCTGAAGGCCCTGCGCGCCGACCCAGCGCCGGGGCCTTTTTACTTCCGCAAAATCGATTCCAGCAACGTGGGCACTTCGCAGGATGTCGCAATCCCGCGCTTGCGATGATACGCCGTACAGCGAATTGCGCGAGTCAAACGAATTTGGGTTCCTCAAATATAGAATCGTCGATACCGATCCTGATGGATCGAGCCTCGACGACGAAGTCAACCATCTTCAAACGGAATTATTCAACATTGCCGAGAGCTCCCGGTGTGCCGTCGAAGCCGACATTCGGGAGGTCAGCGGTCACCAACGATCATGGTGATCGCCAGCATCTTTCGTATTCACATGACCGTCGGCCTGGTACTTTCCCGAGGCCATGACATGAGTGGGTCTTCCAAGCACCGATTTGGCCCGGTAGGATTTGCAGGGGGCGCGGACAAGCGGATGAACAAACGGAATGATGCTGGAAAACTGCGCGCCTGCTGGGATTTAGCCGACCGTCGATAGGAACATAGCCCTGGTCGACGGCTTTCTGAAGGGCAAGAGTTTCGCCGACCTGGCTCAGGAACATGGCTTGTCGACAACGAGGGTGCGCCAAATCATCGAGAAGGCCGATCGGCTCGTGGGCGGCGGCATTCAGACCAAGACTGAAACGTCCAACGCCTCGCCTCGATCCGATTTCATGGTCGACTATCCCTATGTGTGCAAATTGGCCGAGAAGCACCGGCTGGGTAGCGTCACGCCGCATCATTCTTTGCGGAGCTGGAGCGCGCGGGATCGCCGGAGCGGCTGGTGAAAGCGGTTGCCGGGGCGCACGCCAACAACAACACGTGAGCTGGCGCCTCGTGTGGCAAAAGGAGAGGGCGAGAGCCCATGGCCTGCAATGAAGCGATCAAGCATTGCGATCGTGGAACCAAGCTGCCCAGTCGACCATCCGGACCGCGGCCTTCAATGCCAGCTCGCCTTGGAATCGGCCTTCCAGGAATTGGCTGAGCGCGCAGCGGAATCCGGCTGGACCGAGGAGATAGCCACGCGCTCCTCGAACTCGCCGGCGCGCGCCTCAGGAGCGACTCCGCCAATGACGAGACTGAGAGGACGATTAATCGTGCCAGGGCAACGAGAGAGCGGCAGGTTCAAGAAGCCTCGCCTGACCCGATAGGAACGTCGCTGCGCCAATAAAATTGGCGGTGAAGGCTGACCGCGGCCGAGTCGGGCAAGCGAGCGAAGTGCTGAAATAAGGGCGTGAGAATCCAAGACATCGTTTGTAGAGAGCATCGAGCTTCGCGAAATTGTGGTACAGGATCGACCGCAGGTGTTCTCGGAGCGCTCGCAGAACCCGGGATTCTTCCGCGGCACCCGCCAAGGCGAAGAACGGTCAGAGTTGCACGATAACGCTTAAAAGCGAGCCTTCCTCCGAAAGTCTGCGCGCGCAGTTCCACGGTCCGATGCGCTTTCATAGCTATTCCAATCGCCGCGCCCATTCTCTCCCGGATCAGGTCCAGCGGGTCTGCAGTGCATGCGCCCCCAAAGTGGACGCCATTGGGCCGGGTGAACCGGGCTCGATTGCGCGCCGAAGGCCCGTTCCAGGCCCGGAAATCCGGGTCCGTCAGGGCGAGCGCGTGCGGGTCGAGGTAGAGAACGGCCTTGCCGAGAAAACGACCGTGCACTGGCATCGCGTGCGTGTGCCACATGCCATGGATGGCGTGCCTCACCTCACGCAGAAGCCGATTGGAGCGGGCGAGCGCTTCGTCTACGAGTTCGACGCCGTCGACGTCGGCATCTGCTGGTATCACCCGCACCAGCGGAGCTTCGAACAGGTCGGGCGCGGACTTTATGGTCCGCTGATCATCGAGGAACCGAAGGCGGTGCGGGCCGATCGCGAGGTGACCTGGATGCTCGGTGACTGAGGGCTGACGAAATCTGGCGCAATCAGCGAGGATTTCGGCAACCGGCACGACATTCACCACAATGGCCGCGTCGGCAACACGGTTACCATCAATGGCCGCGTGCCGGATACCTTTGCGGTCAGAAAGGGCGAGCGCATCCGGCTGCGGCTGATCAACGCCGCCAATGCACGCATCTTCAGTCCCGACTTCACGGGTTTTCAGGCCGGCCGTCATCGCGCTCGACGGCCAGCCGGTGACGCCACACGCGCCGGAGGCGGGTGGTGCTGGGTCCCGCAATGCGCACCGATCTGATCCTCGACATGACGGGCAAGCCGGGCAGCCGGCTTTCGATCTTCGACCAGTTCTACGAGGGGCTGGAATATGAGCTCGTCGATCTTGTTTATTCCGACACTCCGCTTAGGGCACGTGTGCCTGATTGGCCGCTGACCCTGCCGACCATTCCGCTGCCGGAGCCGGACCTCGATACAGCGT
>NZ_RZST01000049.1:0-23520 GCF_003997575.1 Mesorhizobium sp. M1A.F.Ca.IN.022.07.1.1 | reverse complement strand
AGCCTCGAGGCCTATTACCAGGAGATCGGCCGTGCCGGCCGCGACGGGCGGCCGGCCGAGGCGCATATGCTCTACGGCCTCGGCGACATCCGCACGCGGCGCCTGTTCATCGACGACGAGGATGCGTCGCCGGAGCACAGGCGGCGCTCGCATGGCCGGCTGGACACGCTGATCGGCTATTGTGAGACGGCGCAATGCCGGCGCCAGGTCCTGCTTGGCTATTTCGGCGAAGGCGCCTCGCCTTGCGGCAATTGTGACAACTGCCTCAGCCAGGCGCCGCGCGCGGACGGAAGCATCGAGGCGCGCATCATCCTTTCGGCCGTCGCGCAAACCGGCGAGCGGTTCGGGGCCTCGCACATCGTCGACATCCTGCTCGGCCACGAGACCGAGAAAGTGCTGGCCCGAGGTCATCAAAGGCTTGCCAGCTTCGGCACCGGCGCGGCGCACAAGCGACCCGCGTGGCTGTCGCTGATCCGCCAGCTTGTGGCGGGCGGGTACCTGGTGCCGGACCCGGACGGCTATGGCGGCCTTGCCATTTCCGAGAGCGGCCGCGCGCTCGGGCGCGGCGAGATCGCCTTCGAGTATCGCGTCGAGACGCGGCACCGTTCCCTGCGCGACAAGGCGCGTTCGGCCCAGGCAGCGGCGGACGCCGAAGACCTGGACGCCGCGCTGCTCGCCACGCTCAAGGCGCTGCGGCTGCGCCTGGCGAAGGAACGCCAAGTCCCGGCCTATGTCGTTTTCTCCGATCGCACGCTGATCGCCATGGCCGAGCGCTGCCCGCGCGACCTCGCTGCCTTCGCCGAGGTGAACGGTGTCGGCGAAGCCAAGCTCAAGGAATTCGGCGAGGTCTTCTTGAGCGCGATTGCGGAGCATCAATCCGGCGGATCAGGTTGAGGCAAAATCGGCCGGCGCATCACGCTCGTCCGGCCCAACCTACAAACCGGATCACGCATTCAAACGATGATTGCCCGCAGCCGACGCGCAACGCCCGCTCTCAAGTTGCGCCCTGGATGGCCCCGACCATGGTTCTCACAGCGTCCAAGGGCTGCAAGCCGGCCTCGCGCACCAGCGTGCACGCTGGCGCTCATGCTCGGCCGGTCATTTTCGGGCGATGGTGCCGCGGCCCTGCGGGCGCTCGTTGCGCATCGCCGAAGGTGAGCCGTTGAAATGTGAACGGCGCCGATCGGTGGTTCCGCGCCGTTCCTGTGGAAACATTCCTGTTGCAATCTTCGAGGCAAACAGCTCGAATAAAGTCTTTCCGGGGGAACAAGAATTGTGAACAAGGGTGTGGTACGGCTTATTCCAAAGCCGAGGGCCTCAATATTCATCTGTGGTTGCGGTCATACCGGGTCGACCTTGCTCGCCCGGATATTGGCAGCGCATCCGGATGTCTTCAGTGTTCCGCGGGAGACAAGCGCTTTCGTCTCGGACAAAGGCGCCAGATGGACTAAGCTAAGCTTGCTTTTGCTTGAGGCGGCGATTTCGCGCCGGAGCGTCTGGGTCGAGAAAACCCCCGGGCATATTCATTACACCCGTCAGATACGCGAGACGATCCCGGACGCCCGTTTCATTGTGGTGACGCGCGATGGCCGTGATGTCGTGGCATCGCTCGGGCAGCGCTACGAGGGCGATTTCGACAGAGCTTTCCAAAGGTGGGTCGCCGACAGCAGGGCCTCGATGCTCTGCATCGAGAGGGGCGGGGCCATGTTGTGGCGCTACGAGGACTTTATCGAGTCGCCTGCGCTCTCCATCGAACGGCTATGCCGCTTCATGGATGTGGCCTTCGATGCTGCCATCCTGGACTATCACCGGCATCCGGTCGTCTGGGGAAGGGCAAGAAGAGTTCGCACGGCGCATTCGGCTCGCCGTTCGACGCAGGTCAACCAACCGATCACCGACTACAGGGGCGGCTGGCGATCGAAGCTGCCTGCGGAATTCGCCTCGCGTTTCGAGGCAGGTGAGGCCCAGGAGCTGATGACCTATTTCGGATATCGCTGAGGGCGACTGTCGCGCTCCTTCGCCAAGGCTTCGGAGGCTATCTCGCTCGCTCTTAAGGGATTTGAGGCTTGTCCTGCGAAAGCGCGCAGCTCGAAGCAGGATGGCGGAGAGGGAGGGATTCGAACCCCCGATACCCTTGCGAGTATGCCGCATTTCGAGTGCGGTGCATTCGACCACTCTGCCACCTCTCCGCGAGGTCATGGTCGGCCGTTGCCGGCGCGGCGCACTAGATAACGGCTGACCGCCGCAGTTACAAGGCCCTAGTCGACCGATTTCCCGCTTCTTGAAAAAGCGTCGGCGAGGCGACGGACCGGCGCGCGGCCCGCGGCATGCTCAGGAGCAAGGGCCGCTCGCCTTGACTTCCTTGCGACCTTCGGTTAGGGACAGCCCGCATCCGGCGTGGGGCTTCTCCGCGCCGCTTGTTTTTTGAACCCGCAGACTGACAAAAAGACGGCCGAACCGCCTGAAGCGGTTCATCGAGGCCGACCGAACAGCGAAAGGCAAAAAATGTTCGCAGTCATCAAAACGGGCGGCAAGCAGTATCGCGTCGCCGCCAACGATCTGCTCAAGATCGAGAAAGTCGAAGCCAAGGTCGGCGAGATCGTCGAGATCGGCACTGTTCTCGCGCATGGCGAGGGTGAGAATGTCACCTTCGGCGCGCCGTTCGTCGATGGCGCTCTGGTCACGGCGGAAGTCGTCGAGCAGGGCAAGAACCGCACCGTCATCGCTTTCAAGAAGCGCCGCCGCCAGAATTCGCGCCGCAAGATCGGCCACCGCCAGCTTCTGACCACCGTCCGGATCTCCGAGATCCTGCTGGGCGGCGCCAAGCCGTCGAAGAAGGCCACCGCCAAGGCTGAGGCCAAGGCGCCCGAAGCCAAGGCAGACGTCGCCGCCGAGGCGAAGGCCGAAGCCGCTCCGAAGGAGGCCAAGGCCAAGAAGGAAGCCAAGGCAGAGGCCGCCCCCAAGGAAGCTCCCGCCAGCGAAGAGGCCAAGGCCGCGCCGCTGTTCAAGGCACCGAAGGGCGAGCCGGACGATTTGACCGTGATCAAGGGCATCGGTCCCGTCGCGGCGAAGGATCTCGCCGAGCAGGGCATCGTCACCTTTGCGCAGCTGGCCAAGCTGACCGAGAAGGATGTCGCCAAGATCGACGAGCACATGCCGTTCAGCGCCGACCAGATCAAGGATTGGCGCGAGCAGGCCAAGGAGCTGGCGAAAAAGAAGTAAGGACGGTCGGCGATAATCGTCGCCGGTACGCACTTGAAACGGAACGCGAACGCGTTCATAAGACCATTCAAGCGCCTCAGGGCGCATCGGAGTTAGTTAGATGGCACACAAGAAAGCTGGCGGTTCGTCGCGCAACGGTCGCGATTCGCACTCCAAGCGTCTCGGCGTGAAAAAGTTCGGTGGCGAAGCCGTCGTCGCCGGCAACATCATCATTCGTCAGCGCGGCACGCAATGGCATCCGGGCACCAACGTTGGCATGGGCACGGACCACACCCTTTTTGCGCTCGAAGCCGGCGCAGTCACCTTCAACAAAAAAGCCAACGGCCGAACCTACGTCTCGGTAAACCCGATCACCAAAGCAGCGGAGTAGCCGGTTCCGCACCATAACACCGGCGCCCATCTCGGGAACCGGTGTCTGGCCAGGCCAGGAAAAGGATCAGGAGAGATGGGCTTCCATCTCTCCTTTTTCATTTTTCTTTGCCCTGGAGGACTAAAATGGTTGCCGAAGCGAAAGACACCGAAGACGAAAGTTACGCGATCGATTGCCCGGTGCTCGCCACCGAGCGCCTGGTCATGCGCGCTCCGCGCGAGAGCGATCTCGCTCAACTCGTCGCTCTGGCCGACAACCGTCACGTCGCCGAAATGCTGGCCCGCATGCCGCATCCTTACGGCGAAGCCGAGGCCCGCGCCTTCCTCGCCATGGCCTCGTCGCGCCGCGCCGGCATCGCCTATGCGCTGACGCTCGCCGGCACCGGCACTTTCGTCGGCTGCGCGGGGTTGAATACCACCGATCGGGGGCTGGAGCTGGGCTACTGGATCGGCGAGCCTTACTGGAAGCGCGGCTATGCGACCGAGGCGGCGCACGCGCTGGTCGACCTTGCCTTCCAGAAGACCTCGATCCAGGTGCTGCATGCCTCGACCAGGGTCATCAATCCGGCATCGCGCCGCGTCATCCACAAGTGCGGCTTTCAGTATGCCGGCCAGGGCATGCTGAACTCGATCGTCGCCGGCCAGGTGCCGGTCGAGCGCTACCGGCTGGACCGCAAGACCTGGACGAGCCTGCGCAACTGGGTGCACTTCTAGGCATGTTGAAATTCAGGTTGAGGCCGGACGGTTTCCTGCGCTTCCGGTGCTCGCGTACTTTCAGTACGCTCCGCTCCGGTTCTCGGAAGCCGTCATTTTCGGCTCAGCCTGACCTGAATAGCAACACGCCTAGGCGTCGGCGCTCAAAGACGACTCAACCCAATTCGACCCAGACCGGCAGGTGGTCCGATCCACGCGCCTGCCGGTCGGCCCACAGGCGCTTCAGCGAGCCGGCGAGCGAAGCGCTGGTGAAGACGTAGTCGATGCATTTGTGGCGGCCCGCATCGTTGGGACGATTGGGGTCGATCCAGGTGAAGAGGCCGGAAACGTCCAAGCGCTGGGCGACATCGACGGCGAGATCGGCGGTGAGCGGCATGCCGAATTCATGGTCCGGACGTCCGGCGAGTTCGACATATTCGGGCGATCCGGGCAGCATGTTGAAGTCGCCCATGACGATGAAGGCTTCCGGATAGGGCAGGTCCGGCAGGCCGATTTCGGGAATGCCGGAAAGGCCGCCGCCTTCCAGCGCGTAGTTGAGCAGGCGCTGGCGCAGGAAACGGATCTGGCTCTGACGCTCGACGGGGCTACGGTGGTCGAGATGGGTGGAATAGAAGCGGATGAAGCCGAGCGGCGTCTCGATCAGCGCCTCCAGCGCGCCGCGCTGGAAGTTCATCCGCTCCAGGCTGCGGCTGCGCGGCAGAAGGAGATTACGCGACAGATGAATGGGCGTCTTCGACAGCACCATGTTGCCGAGCTGGAAGGTGCGGGTGACGGCGCGGCCGGCATCCAGGCGCGAGCCGATATTGACCTCGAAATTGCTGGCATAGGCGACAAAATAGTCCGGCAGCGCCTCGCCGATCTCGGCCACCATGTCGCGGTCGCCGTTGCGCGGGTTGTTGCGGGTGACTTCCTGCAGGGCGATGACATCGGCGCCGCGCACCGCGTCGGCGATGCGGTCGACATCGTATTTGCCGTCGAGGCCGATGCCATACTGGATATTGTAAGTGACAAGCTTCATTCGCGCCTCCCGGTCTCGCCCGCGAACAGTGCTACCGCGCCCCTGGCTAAAGTGCATCCGGCGCTTTAGTTGCAAACGGGCCTCGCCCTTGGCTCCACCTTGGTTTAGAGCAATCCCGCAAGCGCAATAGCAGAAACCTGAAAATCCGATGAAATTCCTCGACCAAGCCCGAGTTTACATCCGGTCCGGCGACGGTGGTGCCGGATCGATGTCGTTCCGCCGAGAGAAATTCATCGAGTTCGGCGGTCCGGACGGCGGCGACGGTGGCCGAGGCGGCGATGTCTGGGTCGAAGCCGTCGATGGCTTGAACACACTGATCGACTACCGTTACCAGCAGCATTTCAAGGCCAAGACCGGCATGCACGGCATGGGCCGCAACATGACGGGCGCCAAGGGCGCCGACGCGACGCTCAAAGTGCCGGCCGGCACCCAGGTATTCGCCGAGGACAATGAGACGCTGATCTGCGATTTGACCGAGGTCGGCCAACGCTTTCTGCTCGCCAAGGGCGGCAATGGCGGCTTCGGCAACCAGCATTTCAAGACCTCGACCAACCAGGCGCCGCGCCGCGCCAATCCCGGCCAGCCGGGCGAGGAGTTGAGCATCTGGCTGCGGCTCAAGCTCATCGCCGATGCCGGCCTCGTCGGCCTGCCCAACGCCGGCAAGTCGACCTTCCTTGCGGCCGTCACCGCCGCCAAGCCGAAGATCGCCGACTATCCCTTCACCACGCTCTATCCGGGCCTCGGCGTCGCCCGCATCGACGGCCGCGAGTTCGTGCTGGCCGACATCCCCGGCCTGATCGAGGGCGCGCATGAGGGCGTCGGCATCGGCGACCGCTTCCTCGGCCATGTCGAGCGCACGCGCGTCCTGCTCCATCTCGTCTCGGCGCAGGAGGAAAATCCCGGCAAGGCCTACAAGACCGTGCGCGCCGAGCTCGCGGCCTATGGCCATGGGCTGGCCGACAAACCTGAGATCGTCGCCCTCAGCCAGGTCGACATCCTCGACGCGGACGCGCGCAAGAAGAAGGCTGCCTCGCTGAAACGCGCCGCCGGCCGCGCGCCGATGCTGTTGTCAGCCGTCACCGGCGAAGGCGTCGAGGCTGTGCAGCGCGCGCTGATGGCGGTGGTCGCCGAGGCACGCGATGCCGTTCCCGCTCCAGTCGATACGCGCTGGCGGCAAAACCCATGAAATCGCTGAAATCATACCGGCGCATAACCGTGAAGATCGGCTCGGCGCTGCTCGTCGACCGCGCGACCGGCTTGAAGCGCGATTGGCTGACCTCTTTAGCCGAGGACATCGCGGTGCTCGCCAATGCCGGCGCGGAGGTGCTCGTCGTCTCCTCGGGCGCCATTGCGCTCGGCCGCACCATTCTCGGGCTCGGCAAACGCGCGCTGAAGCTCGAGGAAAGCCAGGCGGCGGCGGCCGTCGGCCAGATCGCGCTTGCGGGCGCCTGGTCGGATGCGCTGGGCAGGGACGGGCTCAAATCCGGGCAGATTCTGTTGACCCTCGGCGATACCGAGGAGCGCCGCCGCTACCTCAACGCCCGCGCAACGATCTCGACCTTGCTCAAGATGAAGGCGGTGCCGGTCATCAACGAGAACGACACGGTCGCGACCTCCGAAATCCGTTATGGCGACAACGACCGGCTGGCGGCGCGGGTGGCGACGATGATGGGCGCCGATCTTCTGGTGCTGCTTTCCGATATCGACGGACTCTATACGGCGCCGCCGGCCAAGGACCCGCAAGCCAAGTTCATTCCGGTGGTCGACCGCATCACGCCGGACATCGAGGCGATGGCGGGCGCCGCCGCTTCGGAACTCTCGCGCGGCGGCATGCGGACCAAGCTCGACGCGGGCAAGATCGCCAACGCCGCCGGCACCGCGATGATCATCACCGCCGGCACGCGCCTGTCGCCGCTGATGGCGATCGAGCGCGGCGAGCGCGCCACTCTCTTCAAGCCCAGCGCCAACCCGGTGAAGGGCTACAAGACCTGGATCGCGGGACAGTTGGAGCCGGCCGGGCGGCTCACCGTCGATGCCGGCGCTGTCGGCGCGCTGAAATCGGGCAAGTCGCTGCTGCCGGCCGGCGTCAAGCTCGTCAGCGGCAATTTCTCGCGCGGCGACACGGTGGCGATCCTGTCGCCCGAGGGCCGCGAGATCGCGCGCGGGCTGGTTGCCTATGATGCCGCCGATGCCGTAAGGATCGCGGGTTTGAAGACGGCCGAGATCGAAAATGTGCTCGGCTATGAAGCGCGCTCGGCGATGATCCATCGCGACGACCTTGTGGTAAGCCGATCCAGTGATCAAGTATTGGCCGACGACCAAGTTTTGGCCGACGAATGACCCAGCGGAGGATGAACCATGCTGAAGCTGCATGACAAATCCGGGGAACATACGGTGGCGCTGATGGCCGATATCGGCTTCCGCGCCCGCGCCGCTGCCCGACCGTTGGCCGTCGCATCGACCAAGGCCAAGAACGACGCCTTGGCCGCGATGGCCGACGCCATCCTGCGCAACGAGCAGGCGATCCTAGAGGCCAACGCCATCGATATGTCGAACGGCGAGGAAGCCGGGCTGTCCGGTTCCTTCATGGACCGGCTGAAACTCAACCCCTCACGTATCAAGGCGATGGCCGACGGCATTCGCGACATCGCGGCGCTCAAGGATCCGGTCGGCGAGGTAATTGCCGAATGGGACCGGCCGAACGGCCTCCATATCGAGCGCGTGCGCACGCCGCTCGGCGTCATCGGCGTCATCTATGAAAGCCGCCCGAACGTGACGGCCGATGCCGGCGCGCTCTGCCTGAAAGCCGGCAATCCCGTGATCCTGCGCGGCGGCTCGGATTCGATCAATTCGTCATCGGCTATCCATGCCTGCATGGTCGAAGGGCTGAAGGCAGCCGGCCTGCCGCAAGACGCCATCCAATTGGTGCTGACCACCGACCGCGCCGCGGTCGGCGAGATGCTCAAGGGCCTAGCCGGCAATCTCGACGTCATCATCCCGCGCGGCGGCAAGAGCCTGGTCGGGCGCGTGCAGACCGAGGCGCGCGTGCCGGTCTTTGCCCATCTCGAAGGCATCTGCCATCTCTATGTCGATCGTTCGGCGAAGCTCGACATGGCGGTCCAGATCGCCGTCAACGCCAAGATGCGGCGCACCGGCGTGTGCGGCGCCGCCGAGACGCTGCTCGTCGACCGCGCGGTGGCGTCCACGCATCTGGTGCCGATCCTGGAAGCGTTGCACGCGGCCGGCTGTGAGATCCATGCCGACGTCGAGGTGATGAAAGCCTTTGCCGATGCCAGCCCGGCGACCGACGCCGACTGGGTGACGGAATATCTCGACGCGATCATTGCGGTGAAGCTGGTCGACGGCGTGGCCGGCGCGATCGAGCATATCGAGACCTTCTCCTCGCATCACACCGAGGCGATCGTCGCCGAGGATGCGCAAGCGGCCGACAAGTTCTTCAGCGAGATCGACTCGGCGATTTTGTTGCACAATGCCTCGACACAGTTCGCCGACGGCGGCGAGTTCGGCATGGGCGCCGAGATCGGCATCGCCACCGGCAAGATGCATGCGCGCGGACCGGTCGGCGTCGAGCAACTGACCTCGTTCAAGTACCGCGTGCGCGGGTCGGGGCAGGTGAGGCCTTGATATCGCTTGCCCTAAGAGGCTGAAGCTTGCGCCTAGGCACCCCCCTCCCGCCTGCCGGCCATCTCCCGCGCAAGGGGGGAGATCAGCTGATTTTCCCGGTTTCGCCAGTCGCCAACACTGCAAGATTTGCGACTGCGAAGGAGCTGCCAATCTCCCCCCTGGCGGGGAGGATGCCCGGCAGGGCAGAGGGGGGTGCCTAGCGTCATGCTTTCCCAGCCCGAGCAGCCCGTCCCCGCGCCCTATCTCCACATGCCGCATGCCGGCAAAGGGCTGGCCGTCGGCCTGTTCGGCGGCTCGTTCAACCCGCCGCATGCGGGCCACGCGCTGGTCGCCGAGATTGCGCTGAGAAGGCTGGCCCTCGACCAGCTCTGGTGGATCGTGACGCCCGGCAATCCGCTGAAAAGCGCGCGCGAGCTGGCGCCGCTCGCCGAGCGCATCGTGCTGTCCGAAAAGATCGCCAGGAATCCGAAGATCAAGGTTACTGCCTTCGAGGCGGCGCAGCATGTCCGCTATACCGCGGACACGCTGGCGCTGGTCAAGGCGCGCAATCCGGGCGTCGACTTCGTCTGGATCATGGGCGCGGATTCCTTACGCGACTTCCATCGCTGGCAGCGCTGGCGCGAGATCGTGCTGACCTTCCCGATCGCGGTCATCGACCGACCGGGCGCCACGCTCTCCTTCCTGTCCTCGGTCGTCGCCAAGACCTTCGACTATGCCCGCGTCGACGAAGGCGACGCGCCGCTGCTCGCCCGCATGCGGGCGCCGGCCTGGACCTTCATCCACGGCCCGCGCTCGTCGCTTTCCTCCACCGCGATCCGCAAGGCGGCGAAGGGCTGAGGCCACCCTTCTTCCACAAGGGGCCGAGCGATGTCGCTTTTACGGCGGCCTATCGCGTTCCGATCAGCCAAGCTGCGAGGGCATGCTGACGCAGACCCAAACCGATCCCGGACAATCGGCGCCGCTGATTGCCATTGCCAGCGTCATCGTGTCGATGGCGCTGATCGCGATCGGCAACGGGCTGATGTTCGCCTTCATTCCGGTGCGGCTCGGCGCCGATGGTTTCGATCCGACCTGGGCCGGACTGATCGTCACCGGCCTTTCGGCCGGCGGGCTCGCCGGCTGCATCCTGACCGGACCCTTGGTGCGCCGGGTCGGCCATGCCCGCGCGTTCATGGTGCTTTCGGCGCTCATCGCGCTCTCCAACGTGGCGATCGGCGCCGGACCGATGCCGCTGCTGTGGATCGCGGCGCGGGCGCTCTACGGCTTCGCCATATGCGGCCTTTTCATCGTCGCGCAGAGCTGGCTCAACGACGCCTTGCCGAACGCCATACGCGGCCGGGTGATGGCGGTGTTCTACGTCGCCTATATCGCCGGATTGGGCGTCGGTTATGCGACGCTCGCCGCGATCGACATCCAGACGGCGGCGGCGCCGCTGATCGGCATCGCCTTCACCGCGTTGTCCATCCTGCCGGTGGGCATGACGCGGCTTGCCCAGCCGCCCGCGCCGCAGGCCGCTTCTGTGGCGCTCGGCCAAGCGTGGAGGATCTCGCCAGTCGGCGTCGTCGGCATGCTGGCGGTGGGCGGCCTGTCGATGATCATTTCCGGTTTTGCGCCGATCCACGCCACCGCCAAGGGTTACAGCCAGGCAGAGGTGGCGCTGCTCTTGTCGGCGATGCCGGTCGGCACGCTGATCCTGCAGATACCGCTCGGCTGGCTCTCGGACCGTACCGACCGCCGCTATGTGCTGGCGGGCACGGCGGCGCTGGCGGTGGCGGCGAGCCTGCTCGCCATCGCCTTCGATGGCGGCGCGCTGATGGCCCTGGTGGCGATCTACCTGATCTGGGACGGTGCATCGGAATCGATCTATTCGCTGTCCAGCGCCCACGCCGCCGACCGCGCCAGGAAGGAAGAGCTGCTGGCGCTGTCGAGTTCGCTGCTCTTTGCCTGGTCGCTGTCCGGCTTCATCGTACCCGGCATCGTGACGGCGCTTTCCGCCGTCTTCGGCACCGGGACCTTCATCTATGTCGGCATCGCCATCGCTTCCGCGTTTTGCCTGTTCGTGCTGTGGCGGGTGTTTGCGGCGCGACCGATGCCCGCTGCCGCAACCGGCAGCTTCGCGCCGATGTCGGCGCAGACGCCCCTGCCGGTGGAGCTCGCCTTCGCGTCGGAGGAGCCGACAAAGCCGGCCAAGGCCTGACGAGATTATTGCTTGCGGACTTCCGGGGACGGTATCTCGGGCGGCGGCAGGGGGATCGAAATGCCCTCGTTGTCGAAGGCCAGCTTGGCGCGTTTGGTCAAGTCGATCTGGGTGGCGAAATAGTCGGCCGCGGAAGTCCAGTAGCGCAGGGTCAGTGAAACCGTGCTCTCGCCAAGCCCTGCGATGAAGGCGATCGGCGCCGGCTCGCGCCGGATGCGCTTCTCGGCATTGGCGATGGCAAGCAGCGTCTTCTGCCCGCGGTCGATGTCGGTCCATGAACCGATGCTCAAGCTGATATCGGTGCGCCTGACGCCGTTGCGGGTGAAATTCCGTACCGGCTGGTTCCACAGCGTCTGGTTGGGCGCCAGAATGTAGATGCCTTCGACAGTGCGCAGCTTGGTCGCGAACAGGCCGATCTCCTCGATCGAGCCGGCGATCGCACCGACCTCCACATATTCGCCGATGCGGAAGGGCCTCAGCGCAAGCAGCATGATGCCGGCGGCGATGTTCTGCAGCGTACCTTGCAGTGCAAGGCCGATCGCCAGGCCGGCAGCGCCGATCGCGGCGATGATCGAAGCCGTCTGCACGCCAAACTGGCCGAGCACCATGATAACGACAAGGATCAGGATGCCGTAGCGGACGACCTGGGAGAAGAAGTGGCGCAGCGTCTCGTCAAAACCGTGAATATGACCGAGCCCGGCATAGATCGATCGCTCGGCAAGGCCGGCAACGAGGTAGCCGACAACCAGAAGGATCACAGCACCGATTGCCGAGAAGGAATAGGAGACTATCAGCGAGCTGAGCTGCGCAAGCCCGGCCTGAATCGTGATGAGGGCGCTCTGCGGGTCGATTGGCATGGTTGGGAATCCCCTTTGTCCGGTGTGCCGATAACCCATGCGGCGCGCAGGGGTTCCGCTCTTTTCAGCCTTCCGAGGGCCTGTCCGGCCTGCCGAGGCCGCCCTGAGAGCGCGCCCGTCTTGAAACTGCAATGGAACTCTGCCTATCTAAGCAGGGTCACCTGATTTGCCGGGTGATTTGGTTGTTCTTATTGGGAAAGGAAACACACTGAGAACAGCACTGCGGAAGAAGGCCGATATCGTGCCTTCGCCGGCCGGGATCAGCGGAAGCGATGCTGCCTCCCTCGCCATCAAGACAGTCCTTGCCAGTCTGGAAGACTCCAAGGCCGAAAACATCGTCTCAATCGATATCCAGGGTAAATCGAGCCTCGGCGACTATATGGTCGTCGCATCGGGCCGATCGCACCGCCATGTCTCGGCGGTCGCCGACCATCTCCTCAAGGCGCTCAAGGATGCCGGTCTCGGCATGGCGCGCGTCGAAGGGCTGGCCAGCGCCGACTGGGTCCTGATCGATTCCGGCGACATCATCGTCCATGTCTTCCGTCCCGAAGTCCGCGAATTCTACAATCTCGAAAAGATGTGGCAGGCGCCGGATCTCGAGGAAGAGACCTTGCACTGAGCCGTATCGCGGGCCGTGACCGTTCCGGTCCGGCGCCGATCGAGAGCTCGCCGAGGCGAGGATGAAGATCACCGTTCATGCCGTGGGCCGGATGAAGACCGGCCCCGAGAGAGAGCTCGCCGACCGCTATTTCGAGCGCTTCGCCAAGAGCGGGCCCGCGGTCGGGCTGGAATTTGCCGGCATTGTCGAGACATCCGAGAGCCGCGGCCAGAGCGCCGACGAACGTCGCCGCGAGGAGGGCCAGAAGCTGCAGGGTCAGCTGCAGCAAGGCAACGTGCTGTTCCTGCTCGACGAGCGCGGCAAGGCGCTGTCCTCGGAGGACCTGGCGGCCCGCATCGGCCAGTTGCGCGACAGCGGTCGCAAGGCGCTGGTCATCGCGATCGGCGGCGCGGACGGCCATCACAAATCCTTGCGCGAAGAGGCCGATCTGGTGTTGTCGTTCGGAGCGCTGACCTGGCCGCATCAGCTGGTGCGCGTCATGCTCGGCGAACAGCTCTATCGCATCGCCACCATCCTTGCCGGGCATCCCTATCACCGCTCGTGAGTCATCGTTCGCGCTGTGACCCCGAAAGCTGGGGATCACGTCCGCTTGCACCGATTTCCGCCTCAATGAACTGACATCACGGTTGTTGCGGGTGCTCCAACATGGTTGATGGTTCGTTAACGAAGCGGCGGATAGAGTCGAGGCCTGATGTCTGAAGGCTGGAATTCGAGAACGCGCGCCTGGCGCAGCCGCTGCGGCTTGACACTTGTCGCCGCGCTGATCGCGCTCGGGCCGGCTATGGCCGCGGAAAATTCGCTCGATGTCCCGCCGGACCCCGACAAGAGCCGGGTCGAATACGAGCAGGTCTCCAAGGAAATCTCGTTGTCCTCCGAGCGGCTGGCCAAGCTTGCCGCCGACGTCGCGACGGTCAAGAAGGACCATGCCTCGATCAGTGCGGCGCTGATCCAGTCGGCGATGACCGAGCAGAAGCTCGGCCAGGACATCGAGGACATCGGCGCCAAACTGGAAGGACTGAAAGCCGAGCAAGAGAAGCTGCACGCTTCGCTGGCGGCGCGGCGCGACGTACTTGCCGAGGTGCTCGGCGCGCTGCAGCGCATGGGGCTCAATCCGCCACCGGCGATCCTGGTCAAGCCGGAGGACGCGTTGTCGTCGGTGCGCAGTGCCATCCTGCTCGGCGCCGTGGTGCCGGAATTGCGCCAGCAGACCGACAGGCTGCTCGCCGATCTCAAGGAACAGACCCGGGTGACGGCCTCGATCGAGGCCGAACGCGCGCGGCTTACCGCTGCAGTCACCGAGCAGACGGCGGAAAAGAAACGACTGACCATGCTGCTCGAGGCCAAGCAGAAGCTGCAGGCCGATACCGAAGCGGCCCTGGCAGCAGAGCGGCAGCGCTCGCAGCAGCTGGCGGACAAGGCCAGCAGCCTCAAGGACCTCATCGCCTCGCTCGAGGCCGACAAGGCGCGCAAGGCGGCCGACCAGGCCAAGGCGGCCGATCGGAAATCGGCGGACGCCGACACGACCGCATCGACGGCGGAACCCGCCGCGCCGCCGGTGCCGGAGGGCAATCGTTTAACCGCTTCCGCCCCGTTCGCGGCGCTCCAGGGCCAGATCGCGCTGCCGGTCATCGGCAAGATCAAACGGCGCTTCGGCACCGACGACGGCAATGGCGCAATGATGCAGGGAGACATGGTTGCGACACAATCGGGGGCCATCGTCACCGCGCCGGCGGATGGAAACGTTCTTTATGCGGGGCCGTTTCGCTCCTATGGTCAACTCTTGATCCTCAATGCGGGCGATGGGTATCATGTCGTCCTGGCGGGGATGAGCAGAATCAGCGTCGCGACCGGACAGTCGGTGCTCGCAGGAGAGCCGATCGGCGCGATGGGAGAGGCCCGGGTGGCTAGCACCTCGGCCTCGCAGAATGGAAATGCGACGCCGGAGCTCTATGTTGAGTTCCGCAAGGATGGAAAACCCGTCGATCCGAACCCCTGGTGGGCGGACCGATTTTCTGGAAGGACGTGAAATGATGCGGAAATTGTCGCTTCTGTTTGCCGGCGCGCTGATGGGCGCATCGGCAATGAGCCTGGTCTACGGCGCACCTGGCTCGGCGGCGAATGCTGCGGGTTCCGAGACCTACAAGCAGCTGGCGATCTTCGGCGACATCTTCGAGCGCGTGCGCGCGCAATATGTGACGCCCCCGGACGACAAGTCGCTGGTCGAGAACGCCATCAACGGCATGCTGGCTTCGCTCGACCCGCACTCGTCCTACATGAATGCCGAGCAGGCGCAGGATATGCGTGTGCAGACCAAGGGCGAGTTCGGCGGCCTCGGCATCGAGGTCACGATGGAGAACGACCTGGTCAAGGTGATCACGCCGATCGACGACACGCCGGCCGCAAAGGCGGGCGTGCTTGCCGGCGACTATATCGCCAAGATCGACGGCGAGGAGGTGCGCGGCCTCACCCTCAATGACGCGGTCGAGAAGATGCGCGGCCCGGTCAACACGCCGATCAAGCTCACCATCCTGCGCCAGGGCGCCGACAAGCCGATCGAGTTGACGGTCGTGCGCGACATCATCAAGGTCAAGGCGGTGAAATACCGGGTTGAGAACGACATCGGCTACATGAAGATCACCTCCTTCACCGAGAAGACCTATGACGATCTCGAGAACGCCATCGAGAACATCAAGAAGCAGGTGCCCAACGACAAGCTGAAGGGCTATGTACTCGACCTGCGCCTCAATCCGGGCGGCCTGCTCGACCAGGCGGTGAGCGTGTCGGACGCCTTCCTGAAGCGCGGCGAGATCGTCTCGACCCGCGGCCGCGATCCGAAGGACGTTACCCGCTTCGACGCCAAGCCGAAGCAGAACGACGACATCGGCGGCAAGCCGCTGATCGTGCTGGTCAATGGCGGCTCGGCAAGCGCGTCCGAGATCGTCGCCGGCGCGCTGCAGGATCTGCGCCGCGCCACCGTCGTCGGCACGCAGTCGTTCGGCAAGGGTTCGGTGCAGACCATCATCCCGCTCGGCGAGAATGGCGCGCTCAGGCTCACCACCGCGCTCTATTACACGCCGTCGGGCAAGTCGATCCAGGGCAAGGGCATCACGCCCGACATCAAGGTCGAGCAGCCGCTGCCGCCGGACCTGCAGGGCAGGGACCTGACCCGCGGCGAATCGGACCTCAAGGGCCACATCAAGGGGGCCGACGAGAGCTCGACCGGCTCGGGCTCGGCCGCCTATGTGCCGCCGGAGCCGAAGGACGACCTGCAGCTGATCTATGCCGAACAGCTGCTGCGCGGCCAAAAGACCGATCCGGCCTTCCCGCCGAACCCGGACAAGGCTGTGCTGAACCAGTAAAGACGGGGGGGCCGGGCCAAATCGCTCTGGCCGGCCGACCGAAGCGATGCAATGCTGCCGGGACCGCGAGGTTCCGGCAGTTTGATTCGGGGACAGGTTGGTTCGGCAACGGGCGCTGCGTCGCCTAAGGTTTTGAATTTGCGCGTGAGCGCTGACGATTCGATCAGCTGCGCTGATCAGATCAGCCGCGTCACGGGCCTGAGGATGCGGCTTGGCTGACATCGGCAAGGACATCGAACGCCCGCTCGGACAGACGCTCCGGCCAGAGCGCCCTGCCTCGCGCACCTTCGGCGCCGCAACGCTTGGCGCTGCGGTCGCTATCTTCGCCGTGGTCGGCATTTCCGGTGCG
This sequence comes from Mesorhizobium sp. M1A.F.Ca.IN.022.07.1.1, assembly GCF_003997575.1. Taxonomy (NCBI): domain Bacteria; kingdom Pseudomonadati; phylum Pseudomonadota; class Alphaproteobacteria; order Hyphomicrobiales; family Phyllobacteriaceae; genus Mesorhizobium; species Mesorhizobium sp. M1A.F.Ca.IN.022.07.1.1. The sequence goes on along the minus strand of NZ_RZST01000049.1, from coordinate 7,171 downwards.
ATCGCGTTGCGTGAAAAACCTTTCCGCAAACCGCAAGAGACGGCCGTTTCGACGCCGAAGGTAATCGTGGCGCCGGCTCCCGCGCCGGCACCGGCGCCGACGCCGGCACCGGCCGAGGTGGCGGCGGCGAAGCCCAATGCGAGCACGCCGATGAAGAGCGATGGCCCGCAAATCATCCATGTCCAGTCTGAAGAGGGCGATGGTCCGCCGAAGGCCGGTATCGTCATCCGCGATCCTTCCACACTCAGCCAGAATCTCAAGGTCGCGCATATTCCCGACAGGGCGCTGATCGAGGCGAGCGACGGCGGCCCGCTGCCGGTGCGCTCCGCCGATGGCCGGCGACCGTTCGACGTCTATGCGCGGCCCTGGTCCGGAGCGCGCGGCGCGCGCGTGGCGATCGTCATCGGCGGGCTCGCCGTCTCCCAGACCGGCACGCAGGCCGCGATCGCCAAATTGCCCGCCGAGGTGACGCTGGCTTTCGCGCCGCAGGGCAACAGCATCGACCGCTGGATGAAGGCGGCGCGCCAGAGCGGACATGAGATCGTCATGCAGATACCGCTCGAGCCGTTCGACTATCCCAGCGTCAATCCGGGACGCAACACGCTGACGGTCGATGCGAGTCCGGACGAGAACCTGAAGAGCCTGCACTGGGCGCTGTCGAGGACGACCAACTATACCGGGGTCATGAACTATATGGGCGCGCGTTTCTCGGCTGATGCAAACGCGATGGGCCCGTTCATGGCTGAGCTCGGCAAGCGCGGGCTCGCCTATGTCGACGACGGCTCCTCCGCGCGGAGCCTGGCGCCCGACCTCGCGCTGAAGGATGGCGTCCCGTTCGTCGCCGGCGACATGGCGATCGACGCGGTGCAGGACCGCGGCGAAATCCTCAAGAAGCTGGACAGCCTCGAGGCGACGGCACGCGCCAAGGGCAGCGCCGTCGGCATCGGCTCGGCCTTCGATATCACCGTCGACACGGTTGCGTCCTGGGTGGCAGAAGCAAAGAAGCGCGGCATCGAGATCGTGCCGATTTCGGCGGTGGCGATCGATCCGCAAAAAGGCTGACGCCGACCCTTTCGCCTGAATGCATCTCCAAAACGGCTGGAAATCTGAACGATGGCCAAGAAGATCGATCCCGAAACGCTGCCCTATCGCCCTTGCGTCGGGCTGATGATCCTCAACCCGGCCGGGCTGGTCTGGGTCGGGCATCGCATCGCCGAGCCGGACAGCGAATTCTCCGGCACCACGAAACTCTGGCAGATGCCGCAGGGCGGCATCGACGAGGGCGAGGAGCCGCTCCCGGCGGCGGAGCGGGAGCTTTACGAGGAGACCGGTATGCGCAGCGTGTCGCTGCTTGCCGAAGCGCCGCACTGGATCAATTACGACCTGCCGCCGCATCTGGTCGGCGTCGCCTTCAAGGGCCGCTATCGCGGCCAAACGCAGAAATGGTTCGCCTACCGCTTCGAGGGCGACGAGAGCGAGATTGAGATCAATCCGCCGCCGGGCGGCCACAAGGCCGAATTCGACCAATGGGCATGGCGGCCGATGCGGGAGCTGCCCGACCTGATCGTGCCGTTCAAGCGCAAGGTCTACGAGCAGGTGGTGGCCGCGTTCCAGCATCTTGCTCGCTAGGCGATGGCAGGCGCGCTTCCAACTAAGTTCGGTTAGCGAAGAGGTTGGCACCGTAGTCGAGATCATGCTTTGTTGATGCAGATGCGCCGCAGGCAAAGAGGCAAACATGAACGACGCGCGACAAGCGCACTTCGCCGGCGTCGAGAAGCAAGCAGCTCCGCAACAAGTGTGACCCGTCTTTGTCTGACGCAATTGCCCCGATGACCGGCACCAAAACGTCTTTGCCGCAAACGACCGCCACCAGCGGCTTTATGCCCAGCGAAACCGCAGCCGGCGCGATCCTGACCATCGATCTTGGCGCCATCCGCGAGAACTACCGGCGGCTGAAGGCGCGGCTGGCGGGCGTGCGCTGCGCCGGCGTGCTCAAGGCCGACGGCTATGGCCTCGGCGCGGCACAGGTGGCATCGGCGCTGATGAAGGAAGGCTGCGAGATCTTCTTCGTCGCGCTGCTCGGCGAGGGCATCGCGCTGCGCAAGGCGCTTGGACCCGGACATGAGATCTTTGTGCTCAACGGCCTGCCGCCGGGCTCCGAGCCGGAAGCGATCGCGGCTGGGCTTCATCCTGTCATCAACAGCACCGCTCAGTTGAGAGCGTGGCGTGAAGCGGCGCTTGCCGCCGGCCGAAAGCTGCCGGCCGCTGTTCAGGTCGACAGCGGCATGTCACGGCTCGGCATGCCGCCGGCTGACGTCGAGGCGCTCGCGGCGGATGCTTTCGGCGGCATCGACATCCGCCTGGTGATGAGCCATCTCGCCTGCGCAGACGAGCCGCGCAATCCTGCCAACGAAGCGCAGCGGCTCGCGTTTGAGCGGCTGCGCGGGATGCTGCCCAAGGCGCCGGCCTCGCTTGCCAATTCGTCCGGCATCTTTCTCGGATCGGCCTACCACCACGACCTCGCGCGGCCGGGCGCGGCGCTCTACGGCATCAACCCGACGCCGGGCGAGGCGAACCCGATGCTGCCGGTGGTCCGGCTGCAGGCGAAGGTGGCTCAGACGCGCAACGTCGAAGACGGCGCCGGCGTCGGCTACGGCCACACCCATCATGCGCGCGGACCGCTCAGGCTGGCGACAATCTCGCTCGGCTATGCCGATGGCTGGCACCGGCGCGCGGCGTCGGCCGCCTGGTTTGAGGGCGTGCGGCTGCCTTTCGTCGGGCGGGTATCGATGGATTCCATTGTCCTCGACATTTCAGCGCTTCCGGTCGATCAACTGGGCGAGGGCGACCTCGTCGAGCTCATCGGGCCGTCGCAAAGCCTCGACGACGCGGCCGCACATGCCGGAACCATCGGCTACGAGGTGCTGGCCAGCTTGGGTGCGCGCTTTCACCGCCGCTACATCGGCGGGTGAAAGGGGCGGCTTGCTTGACAAGCCGATGCATCTCGGCAAGGGTCGAGGCATGAGCAACCTCGCCCATAGCAGAACCTTTTTCAGGGTTTGCCCCATCGCGGGAGCGTAGCCCCGGCGCGGTCGTGTTGGCGACCGCCGAGCCGGGGCATTTGAATTCCTGACATCGTCATCGAGCCAGCCAGCCTTTCGCGGCTGTCGGCTCTTCGTCGCCGCCTTTGAGCGGGCTGCAGCGCGCGTCGGTTCGTCGACGTGCAAATCCAGGAGGTTTGCCATGAATGCCACAACCCAATCGCGTTCCCGAAACACGATCGTCGTCAGCGACGCGGACCACGACCGGCTCAGCGGCCTTGCCAGAGCCTTTCTCGAGCGGACGCCCGAGATGGCCGAGGACCTGCTCGCCGAGATGGACCGCGCGCGGATCGCCGCCGAAGCGGCGATGCCAGCGGATGTCGTGCGGATGGGCACGACGGTGACGCTTCACGACGGGGAAGGAAGCGTTCAGCGCGTCACGCTAGTCTATCCCGCCGAGGCCGACATCGCCGAAAAACGCATCTCGGTGCTGACGCCGCTCGGAACCGCGCTGATCGGCGCGCGTGCCGGCCGGGCAGTCTCCTGGCGAAGCCGCGACGGCCGGGTGCTTTCGGCGACCATCCACGCGGTCGAGCAATCCGCGTCGCGGAGAGTGCCATGACCAGGACCATCTATCGCCTCACGCCGAAGGATCTCGCGGTTCTCGAAGCGATGCTGATGCGCCGGCGCGCCTTTGCCGACGCAATCGTGCCGATGCTCGAACGCAAGCTCGCCGAGAGCAACATCATCCCGGCCGGCATGGTCGAGCCCGACATCGCCACGCTGAACAGCCGGGTAGTCTTCCGGATCAACGACGGAGCCCCGGAGACGAGGACGTTGATGCTGGGCGACGCCTCCGCTCCTGTCGGATTCGGCCTGCCGCTCGGCACCTGGCGCGGCCTCTGCCTGCTCGGCATGAGGGCGGGCCAGTCGGTAGTGGCCGAGCGCCCCGACGGCAGCCGCGAGCGCATCCTTCTCGAGGATGTGGCCTACCAGCCGGAGGCCGAGCATCAGGCGGCTCGGACTGCCGCACAGCGACCCCTTGGCCCGAGGCTGGTGTACAGCGCCGCAGGCGATCGTTGGCCCCTTGGCGGGGGCGGCAAAATCCGGCAGACAGAAGGCGACGATCCCGGCCCTTCGGCGGCATGATCGGTTTGAGGGAGCAATAGAATGAAAGTCCTGGTGCTGGGCGGCGGTGTGATCGGGATCACCACCGCCTACTTCCTTGCCGAGGCTGGCCATGAAGTCACGGTGATCGACCGGCAGCAGGGACCGGCGCTGGAGACCAGCTTCGCCAATGCCGGCGAAGTGTCGCCGGGCTATGCCTCGCCATGGGCCGGGCCCGGCATTCCCGTGAAAGCCGTCAAATGGCTGTTGATGAAATACGGACCGCTGGTGGTGCGGCCGGCCTTCGATCGGCATATGTGGACATGGCTCTTGAAGATGCTGCGCAACTGCACGGCCCAGCGCTATGCGCTGAACAAGTCGCGCATGGTGCCCTTGGCCGAGTACAGCCGCGACACGCTGAAGGCGCTACGCGCTACGATCGGCATCAGCTATGACGAGCGAGCCAAGGGCACGCTGCAGCTCTTCCGCAAGCAGAAGCAGCTCGACGGCACCGGCGGCGATGTCGAGGTGCTGAAAAAATATGGCGTTCCCTACGAGCTCCTCGACCGGGACGGCTGCATCGCGGCCGAGCCGGCGCTGGCCGGTGTGCGGGAAAAATTCGTCGGTGGGCTGAGGCTGCCCGGCGACGAGACCGGCGACTGCAAGATGTTCACCGACAAGCTGGCCGAGCTTTGCGTGGCGCGCGGTGTCGCCTTCGAATATGGCACGAGCATCCGGCGCGTCGTCAGGAACCGAAACCGCGTCGTCCAGGTCGGCACCGACAAGGGCTGGCGAACGGCGGAGGCTTATGTGATGGCGCTTGGCAGCTATTCGGCTCCCTTCATGCGCAAGATGAAACGGCCGATCCCCGTCTATCCGGTCAAAGGCTATTCCATCACGGTGCCGATAACGGACGCGGCGGCGGCGCCGGTGTCGACCATCATGGACGAGACTTACAAGGTGGCGATCACCAGGCTCGGCGACCGCATCCGCGTCGGCGGCACCGCGGAGATTTCGGGCTTCGACCTTCGTCTGCATGAATCGCGCCGCCGCACGCTCGAGCACTCCGTCGGCGACCTGTTTCCGGGCGGCGGCGATCTCAAGGCGGCGAGTTTCTGGTGTGGCTTGCGGCCGATGACGCCCGACGGGCCGCCGCTGGTCGGGCGCAGCGAATTGTCCAACCTCTATCTCAACACCGGCCACGGCACGCTGGGCTGGACCATGGCCTGCGGCTCGGCGAAAGTGCTTGCCGATATCATTTCCAACCGGGTGCCGGAGATCAACGCGCTCGACCTCAGCCCGGACCGCTACATCAAGGCTTGATTTAAAAGGCCTGTTTCACCCACCCATTGCTGAACAGCAGCCGGTAAGCCCAGCCGATCGTGACATTGGTGGCGACCGGCTGCGAATGGGCGAGATAATCGTCATAGACCGACTTCATGCGGCGGTAGAAGGCCGGATCGAGCACCATCATGCCGTTTTCCGAGTCGTGGACGAAGCTGCGATTGTTGAGGTTGACCGAGGAGATCGTCACCAGGCGCTGATCGATCATCATGATCTTGGAATGCAGCACCACGTCGGGCGCCTTGAATTCGCGGATGTTGATGCGGTCGCCATATTTCTCCACGAATAGCTTGTTGAGCGCGGTGAGGAAGCGGCCGCCTATGTCGCCCTTGAGATCGATGCGCCCGACGACGTCGATCTTGACGCCGCGGGCCAGCGCCCGATCGAATGCTCTCGCGATACTGGGCGTGAGGTTGAGATAGGGATTCACGATCTCGATGCGATGCTCGGCGGTGTCGATCAGTTCGACGAAGTAGTTTTCCAGTGCATGCCCGTCCGCGTAAGGCACGGAAATGAAGTGCCGCACCACGCCTTGCGGATGGCCACCGGAACGAACCGGAATGGAAAACGGCCGTGACAGATTGGTGTCGGCATCGCGCAGCCAGACGGTCGAGAAATGCGCGGCCAGCGTTTCGACCGTCACCGGGTCGGCGATCTCGATGTCGAAGTCGCTCCAGTTGGAATAGTAGTTGAGCGAGAAGCCGTCGGTCTTGCCGTATTGCTGCAGCTGAGGGTAGCGCGACAGGTCGATCGGCTTATGAAACAGGAACCCGTCATGGATGTTGCGGCCGCCGATGATGACGCGCGAGCGGCCGGGTTCCTCGGCCAGGGTCGCCAGCATCTTGATGTGATGGGTCTTGTGCAGCTGCGAGAGCTGCTCGTCGATCGGCGCGCCGTGATCGGCCTGCCAGCGATATTCCTGCAATTGGACATTGGGAAACTCCGCCGCCAGCCGATGCAGCAGGGCGTCGTCCTTGTCGCGCTCCAGCACGTCGGTGACCAGGATGCGTACCTTGGTGCCGAGCGCCGCGTGGTGGCGGATCAGCCGCTCCATGATGCGGCCGGAAAAGTCCGCCTTGAACTCCAGCGACGACAGATAGATCAGCTTGAGTCTCGGCGCGTTGGAGAAATCGAGCGGCAGTTCGGGATCGGCCTTGTCGAAGGCGCTGTCGGGCAGCGTCTTGCCGAGCAGCGCCTCGACCTTGGAATTGAAGCCGTCGCGCGATTTGCGCAGCAAGGTCGGCGACCTGAGCGGCAGCGCGCAGGTCTGCGACAGCCAGCGACCGGCATAAAAGGCGCGGTCGAGCGCTTCGAGCCCGGCCGGATCTGGCACCGGACAACGATCATAGCGGCTGTCGAGTGCCGTGATCCATGGGTCGGCGGCCTCCTCGCGCAGGATGGTCAGCTTCGCGCCGGACGGCGCGAGGCTGGAGCTGACGGTGAGATCGCAACGGGTGAGCGCTTCGCTTGGAAACAGGCTGGCAGATGTCTCGGTCGCCGGCAGGCTGAGATGGAACGCGGCACCTTTGGCAATTGTCCGCGACCGGCCCGAGATGCGCATCGCCAGCGATCCGTCGCAGCTGCCGCCGATCACGACCGTTTGCGGGCCGACCTGGCGGAGCACGATCTCGACCGAGCGCGCCTGCAGGCCGGAGAAGCTGAAGGTCTTGGGTGCGGAC
>NZ_RZST01000499.1:0-3112 GCF_003997575.1 Mesorhizobium sp. M1A.F.Ca.IN.022.07.1.1 | reverse complement strand
GCTTTATCTCCAGTCAGCCTCAGGAAGACGGGGTCATGGAAGCAGACCGAGCCTATCTGACCTCCAGCGTCGCCACCGACAGGCCGGGCTCGCTGGGGTGGTGCGCAATCGAGAAGCCCAACTCGCGGCACATTGTGAGCATCTTGCTGTTCTCGTTGAGGATTATACCCTCGATCCGGCCAATGCGTTTAGCGCTCGCATAGTCGATGATCTGTTTCAGCAAGGCCCATCCCAGACCATGGCCCTGCAGGTCCGATCGCACAAGCAAGGCATATTCGCCGGTGCTGTGATCCGGGTCGCAGGAAAGTCTGCCGATTCCGGCCAGCGCGCCCGTATCCGTTTCGAGCGCGACGAAGGCGATGTCGCGATCGTAGTCGAGCTGTGTGAGCCGCTTCAGCATCTGGTCCGGGAAGTTCCTGCGCGGTGAGAGGAAACGCAGCCGCAGATCGTCTGGCGAAATCTTGGCCAGAAACGCGGGATAGAGCTGGACGTCCGCCGGCATGATTGGCCGGGTGTGGAAAGACATACCGTCCGACAGAAAGTCACGGCTCCACCCTGCGGGATAGGGTCTTATGGCAAGGGCCGGGTTCGGTGCCGGTTCATCCACGCGTCGCGGATCGATTTCGATGCGGGCGTCGAGCGCAATCACGCCCTCTCCGTCCGCCAGCAGCGGATTGATGTCGAGAGAGACCAGGCAAGGAAAGTCGACGATCATTTGCGACAAGCCGTTCAGCGCGGCGATGATCGCTGCCCGATTAGCCGGCTTGCGATCACGATAGCCAGCAAGCAGGCGGCCTATCCGGGTCGCGTCGATCAGGTCTCCGGCGAGCACGTCGTCGAGCGGAGGCAGGGCGATCGCGGTGTCGTTCAGAACCTCGACAGCGGTGCCGCCGGCGCCAAACAGGATGACCGGGCCGAACATCGGATCGAGGTTCATGCCCAGGATGAGCTCCTGCGCGTGCTTGCGCGCAACCATGCTTTGCACGCTGTAGCCATCCGCCTTTGTCCCGGGCACCTGCGATCCTAGGCGTGTCTCGATCGACTTCGCAGCTTCTTCAGCCTCTCCGGCAGTCGCAATGTCGAGGACCACGCCACCGACGTCCGACTTGTGTGAAACCGTCCTTAACAGCAATTTGACGACAAGTCTTTCCGACGTTTCGAGAAGCTGGCTGGCTGCCTGAGACACTTCGGCGGCGGAGCGGGCAACAATCGTTCGCGGCACCTGAATGCCGTAAGCAGCGATTGCGGATTTTGCTTCCGGTTCCGTCAGCATGCGCCGACCCGCACTTGCGACTTGCCGGAAAATTGCCTGCGCTGTCGCCTTGCCGTCCACCACGCCCTCCCGCTGGCCGGACGGTGTCCGCAGGAGCGCACGCTGCGCCCGTGACCATTCGCTGAGATAGGACGCCGCTATTGCCGCATCCTCCGGCGTTTCGAAGCTCGCAATGCCGACTTCCGTCAGGATGCGACGACCCTCGCGCGCGGTATGCTCGCCGAGCCAGCATGCGAGGAGCGGTTTTCCTCCGATCTCTCCTTCGTCCCCAAGTTCGGCCACCTTCCTGGCCGCGTCGGGCGAGGAACCTAGCCCGGTGGGACAGTTCATGACCAGGATGACGTCCGTTCCGGAATCTGCCGCCAAGGCTTCGAGTGCCGCCCCGTAGCGCTCCGGCGCTGCATCACCGACAATGTCGACGGGGTTTGCATGCGACCAGGTCGCCGGTAGGACGCTGTTCAGCCGTTCGATCGTCGACGGCGAAAGCTCAGCCAGCTCCCCTCCGCGATCGGCGAGCTTGTCGACCGCGAGAACCCCGGCGCCACCGCCGTTGGTGACGATGCCAACGCGGGCCCTATCGAGCGGAGAATAACGCGCGATCGTCTCGGCGGCATCGAACAATTCGGCGAGATCTTTCACGCGCAACACCCCTGCCCTTCGCAATGCGGCATCGACTACCCTATCCGCTCCCGAAAGTGCTCCGGTGTGGGTTGCCGCCGCCTTGGCCGCCTGTTCGTGCCGGCCGGGTTTGATTGCGATGACCGGCTTGAGACGCGCCGCAGCTCGCGCGGCCGACATGAACTTGCGTGGATTGGGTATCGTTTCGAGATACATCACGATCGCGCGCGTGTGGATATCGCCCGCCAGCATGTCGAGGCAGTCACCGACGTCGACATCGGCCATGTCGCCGAGCGAGATGATCCGGGAAAAGCCCACATTGTTCTCGCCCGCCCAATCGATCAGCGACGTGGCGATTGCGCCAGATTGCGAAATCAGGGCGATATTCCCAGGCTCGGCCGCCATGTGGGCGAAACTGGCGTTCAGCTTTGCTGGAGGGACCATCAACCCGACCGTGTTCGGCCCGATGATCCGCATGAGCGAGGGTTTGGCCGCGTCGAGCATTGCCTGGCGCAGACCGTTCTCGTGGTTAAGCCCCGCGGTGATAACGACGGCCGCTCGCGTCCCCTTCTCGGCCAGTTCGCGCACAATGCCGGGAACGGTGTCGGCAGGGGTCGCGATCACGGCAAGATCGGGGACGCCTGGAAGATCGGCAACATTCGCATAACAACGGTGGCCGGCCACCTGCGAATATTTGGGATTGAGCGGCCAAATCTCGCCCTCGAATCCACCGCTGACGATGTTGTTGAACACGACGCGACCGACCGAGCCAACGCGCTCGGTAGCACCGACGACCGCGACGTATCTCGGTGAGATGGCATATTCAAGATTGCGGACAGTCATCCCGGGAACTCCTTGCTGCCACATTCGCCGATGGCGTCGACCATTCATTGCGCTGGATCAAAGCTCCACCCGGCTTATCACGGTTAGCTCGCGGGACGCCGCTGGCGACCTCTTGCTTCTGGCGGGGCCCATCTCGAAGGAGAACCCAATGAGCTATTATTTTATCAAAGCCTCGACGTACCGTTCGCCGCAGTCGAGCACGTAACCAAGAAACTTGCGGACAAGGGCTTCGGCGTCCTGACAAGGATCGATGTCCAGCAGACGATGAAGGCCAAACTGGGCGTGGACTTCAAACCATACGTTATCCTTGGCGCCTGCAATCCGAGCTTCGCATGGCGTGCGCTGCAGGCGGAAGACAAGATCGGCGCCATGCTGCCC
>NZ_RZST01000498.1:0-3131 GCF_003997575.1 Mesorhizobium sp. M1A.F.Ca.IN.022.07.1.1 | reverse complement strand
TCTCCAGCCCATGGATTTCACTGAGCGCCGCCTTGGGCAGGCCGCCGCCGAGGGCGGTGTCGAGGCGTTCTACGCCGGTGTTCAGGAAGGCATCCGGCGAGGCCACAGCGAGGCCGCGCTGGACGATGGTGATTTCGGGGGTGACATCCGATCCCGCGGCATCGCCAGCTATTTGTTTTTTTGCAAGTCCGGACGGAAAACCGCTTCGCACTGTTCCTGGAATCGCTTTTGGCGCGCCGGAAGCCGGCGCTTCCAGGCGCTCGGGCAGCGTTCCCTCGATCTTCGCGATCTGGCGGCGCAGGGCAAAAACAGTTTCCCGCGCCACGGCGCTTATCGCCATGACGTTCACTTTCGGCAGCACTTGTTCCTGTTATGTTCTTATAGATTCCAGAGGGGCCTGGAAGAGTCAAGCGGAGTCGCAAGGAATTTATTCCTTCGGCTTTCAGCTTCCAAGACCCAGCCAGCCGGGCCCATTTGCCTCCACCGGGGCGAAAGCCTATATGCCGAGGTCAAAGGAAACCTCATGGCCCGCATCTACAAGACCCGCATCTGGCATGACCAACTCTCGCCATCGATGGATGAGATGGAACTTCTGGCGCTGGAGGCCTACGCCCATCTGCCGGAGGAGTTCCGCAAGCTCACCGGCGAGATCATCATCCAGATCGCCGATTTTCCGACCGACGAGATCATGGACGACCTGTCGCTGGAGACGCCCTTCGACCTGCTTGGCCTGTTCGAGGGGCGCGGCATCGCCGAGCGCTGGAACCCGCAGACCGGCGAGGGGCCGAACCGCATCACGCTCTACCGCCGCGCCATCCTCGACTATTGGGCCGAGAACGAGGAGACGCTGGGCGACATCGTCACCCACGTTCTGATCCACGAAATCGGCCACCATTTCGGCCTGTCGGACGACGACATGGAGCGGATCGAGGAAGCGGCCGAGCAGGCAGTGGCGGGGTGACGAATGAGAGGGCTGCCGCCCTTTCCTACCAATCGCTGAGCTTGGTGTCGGGCGTATATTCCTGGCCCTCGACATCCTTCACCACGGCCTGGCCGCAGCGCATCGACTTGGTCGTCTTGTCATAGGCATAGGTCGGCGAGCCGAACAGGTGCCAGCCCTTGTTCAGGGCCGAAGTCACCTTATGGCAGAAAGTGGAATCGTCCGGACCGGACAGAAAGCGGTAGAGTTTCATTTTCGACCCTGTCGTGACCAATGCTTGTCTATCTTTCCTGGAATCGCTCGAGCGCATCATGCGCCGATGATTGCGGCCTTCGCCAGAAGTTTCTCGGCTTCCGCCAGATGCAGTCGCTCGACCATGCGGCCGTGCAGCGCAATGACGCTTTTGCCGGCATTTTCGGGCCGTGAGAACGCCTCCCTGATCGCCCGCGCTCTGGCCAGGGCCTCCGGCGCCGGCGCAAAGGCGTGGTTCGCCGGCTCGATCTGGGCGGGGTGGATCAGCGATTTGCCGTCGAAACCCATGGCGGCCGCCTCGGCGCATTCCCGCGCCAGGGCGTCGAGGTCGCGAAAGTCGTTGGCGACGCCGTCGATCACGTCGAGGCCGCCGGCGCGGGCGGCGAGCACAAGCTGCAGCAGCCAGGGCGTGAGATAGCGCCGGTCGGGCGTTGCCAAAATGCCGGTTGCCTTCACCAGATCGTTCGTTCCGGCAACGAAACAAGCCAGCCGAGAAGCAGGATCGCGGCCAAGCTCGGCGATGGCGCCGACGTTGAGCAGCGCCTTGGGCGTCTCGATCATCGCCCAGAGTTTCACGGTATCTGGGGCGAAATTGTCGTCGAGCAGGTCGCCGGCCTCGAGGATGTCGCGCGGCGTGCCGATCTTGGGCAAAAGAATGCCGTCGGGCTCTGCCTTGGCGACGGTCAACAGGTCGTCGATGCCCCATTCACTGCCGAGCGGATTGATGCGCACCACCATCTCGCAGCGGCGCGCCGGCCGCGCGGCGAGGATGCCGGTAATCTTGTCGCGGGCGGAAACCTTGTCGGCGGGCGCGACGCCATCCTCGAGGTCGATCATGACCGCGTCGCAGGCCAAGGACGGGATCTTGGCCAGCGCCTTGTCGTTCGAAGCGGGCATATAGAGCACGGAGCGGCGCGGGCGGTAGGTGTCAGAGGTCATGACCGATCTATGCCGGCTGGAGACGAGTGAGGCAAGGCGCGGCACCATTGAACTCATTTGCGTTCTGGCTAATTGTCGAAGCCGGCGCCGCCCCTCATTGCCCTGCCGGGCATTTCTCCCCGTATAGTGACGGGGAGAAAGGGCCTGGCCGCGATGGCGGCTCCTGCAATGCTGGCGATTGGCGAAGCCGGCGATGGCAGCGCCCCTCTCCCCGTCACTATACGGGGAGAGGATGCCGGCAGGCAGGTGAGAGGGGGCGCCAGCCTGAACGACTTTGCTCCTGCACGAAATCTGCAAATCCTTGCGGAAAACCTCCTCCAATCCGCCGCGCGCTTTCCGCAGCCGCCGGCGAAACAGGCGGCATGCGAACACATCACAGATCCCGCTGGTCCCTGCCCCGGCGCCTCCGCAACGAAGGCTGGTGGTTGGTCGAGCCGCAGAGGCCGCGCATCACGGCGGTCATGCTTCCTTTCATCCCAAGATCACGGCTGCGGCATGCCATGCGAGCGGCGGCGCTCGGGACGGTTCGGTCTTGACGCCAGCTTTCACGACTGGCGGCCTTTGCGCGCTCTCGACAAGCACTGCCCGCTTGCTAATCCTGTCATGACAAACCGTATTCAGCGAGCTGCCGATTCCATGCCGCACAACATCCTCGTCGCCGACGACGATCCGCATATCCGCGAGATCATCTGCTTCGCGCTGGAAAAGGCCGGCATGAAGACGGCCGCCGTCGCCGACGGCGCCGCCGCGCTGCAAGCGCTCGAGCGCCGCGCGCCCGACCTCATCGTGCTCGACATCGGCATGCCGGAGATGGACGGGCTGGAGGTCTGCCGCAGGCTGCGGCAGCGCTCCGACGTGCCGGTGCTGTTCCTGTCGGCCCGCGATGAAGAAATCGACCGTATCCTCGGCCTTGAAATGGGCGGCGACGACTATGTGACGAAACCGTTCAGCCCACGCGAGCTGGTTGCCCGCGTCAACGTCATCCTGCGGCGGGGGCGCC
>NZ_RZST01000497.1:0-3171 GCF_003997575.1 Mesorhizobium sp. M1A.F.Ca.IN.022.07.1.1 | reverse complement strand
CCGCAACGAAGTCGTCTTCACCGGCGGCATGATGGGCGAGATGGTGGCGCAGGACATGGGTGAAAGCATGGGTCCGGGCGCATGATGCAGGACGATGAATTCCGGCACCGCCTGGTTCATCAACGGCGTCGCCGCCGACGAGGCCAATCACGACATGAAGCCGGGGCTGACGCTCTTGCGGAATAAGAGCCACGTCATCGCCACGACCAACGCAACCGCGTGGCATGATCCGATCCATCTGCACGGCCATTCCTTCCGGGTGATTTCCCGCAACGGCCAGCCCACCCCACGTCGCGAATGGCAGGACACGGCGCTGGTTTCGCCGCGCGAGAAGGTCGAGATCGCCTTCGTCGCCGACAATCCCGGCAATTGGATGTTCCACTGCCACGTTCTCGAACACCAGGCGGCCGGTCGCCTGACCAGTCCACAAGCCGAAGGAGAAGCAAAAATGTCCAATACCCTGATAGCTCTTGTCCTCGCCTCGATCCTGTCAGGCGCCGCTCCGGCGTTCGCCGGCGAAAGGACGTCACGCTCTACAAGAACCCGCAATGCGGCTGCTGCGAAGGTTATGCCGGCTATTTGCAGGAAACGGCTTCGCTGTCACCGTCAAGGCCGACGCACGACCTTTTCGCCATGAGCCGCGAAGAGGGCATTCCGCCGGAAGCCGATGGCTGCCTTCTCTCGTTCATCGACGGCTATGTGGTGAGCGGCCATGTGCCGGTCGGCACGGTCAACAAGCTCTTGACCGAGCGGCCCGACATCAAAGGGCATGACGCTGCCCGGCATGCCGATGGGCTCCCCCGGCATGAGTGGCACGAAGGAAGCGCCCTTCGAGATTCTCGAAATCCGGAAGTCTGACGGGACCGGCGGCGTCTACGCCACGGAATAGGAGGCTTCGATGATGGAATGCATGAGCGGCATGATGATGTTCGGCATGGGCCTGGTGTGGCTGCTTGTCGTCGTCGTGCTCGTCCTCGGGACGGCCGCGCTGATCAAGTACCTGTTCTCCAGCGGCGGCAAAGGAGAAGGGCGTCGGTCCTCTTATCGATGCGTGGCCGCGGCAGGCCTCGGATTGGTCTGGACATTGCCTTGGCTCGCCAACCGGATGGCCGGTGGCGGCGCCCCGGCCGCGGCGATAGCGCTAGGCAAGACGGTTTTAGCCAGGCGAAGGTCAGCGCGATTGGAAAGCCCGCTGCCTTCGGGACGCATGCCGGCGCCGGGACCGGCCGCGGTCGTCGGCGGCGGCTACCAGAGCGACATGCCGGGCTTCGGGAATGTCCTCACCGACGAGGAGATCCGGGCCGTTCTGGCCTTCATCAAAAGCACATGGCCCGAGCGGGAACGCGCCTATCAGGCAGATGAGCCGCCGGGAGCGGGAGCAGACACAGTGAGACCAATCCTAGCCGCGGAGCCCTCGAACGCCCCCAACCGGAATGCATTGTCCATGAAAGCGAAACCGTCGCTTGCGATTCAATTTCTGGCGCTGATCCTCGCGACCTCCGCGCTGGCCCACCATCCGGGCGCCGATCTCGACAAGATGAGGGACAGCGCGGAGAGGTTCTTCCAGGCGATCGACGAGCAGGCCGCGCCGCCTTTCGAACTGGCCGACGCGGACGGAAGGGCCGTCCGCCTTTCCGATTTCTCCGACAAGATCGTGGTGCTCTACTTCATGACGAGGTAACCTTGGAAGAAGAAGGCGACGGCCACTGGCGGCAGGATGGCAAGCACGCTGGCCGCAAAAAGCGGCCCATACTCATAGAAGCGGGCCGGTTCTGTCGCAAATCGTGCTTTTGGCCACAACTGGACGCTTTCGCGCGCTTATGGACCAGCTCACATGTCCAACAACGCAAGCAGATGACAGGGCTCGACGTGCCCCGGGGTGGCGCCCTACTTCCACGCTCGCACTGTCACACTCCCGCCGAAAGGCGGGTTTAGTGAGTTATGGCAGTGACTGTGCCACCAGTCCAAACGTCGAGTTTCGCGGCAACTTCGACGCTTTCCTTAGCTGACTTGCCCAAAACCAGCGCGGCCAAAGCATACTGCTTGCCGCTCCCGATGGCATAATATTCACCTTTCACGGGATCACTTGGCAGCCAATTGCCGTCCAACAATACGGCTTCCCCATTTTTGCGCACTATCAGCGCCTCAAATTCAAAATTGTCGTCGTTGCGCGGCACAGGAATATCAGAAACATCCATGCCCTTCTCAACCCAGTCTCGAACGGCCTTTGGAATACCCAAGGACGAAGAGGAAACGCCGATGAGTGTGCCGTCGCATAAGCGAAACACCTTCGTTTTCTCACCGACGGATACTGAGTCAAAACCCAAGGCTCGGCCGTCGCCAGCCATGGTTCCGTTCCTGTAAGCTATTGTTGTCATTGGCACCCTTCTATCGCTACATCAAACTTCAGGACCTTGCGCATGTCCCCTGTGTCAAGGTCACTGACCCACGGCCTATTTGCCTGATACACGATACAGGCTGCGCTCCTTGAGTTCGCGCACGGGTGGCCGTCATCTTGCCGCCTTCGCGCAATGCCTTGAACAGGCCGAGTCTGTCCCCCAGCGGGAATGACAACCACCTCCATGTCGTTGAAAAGCAGGAAATCCGTCACTTTGCCTCGTCGGTAACGGGCGGAGCCGGAGCGGTCGTCACCGGGCAAGCGCGGTCGCAGTAGGTATCCTGGGCAGCCCGTCAGACATGGATGGCTCCGGTTGTGGTGACGGGGAGGGCGATAAGCAAGTTCGGGCCAAGTGATTGTTCCGCGGCTGTATGTTTTGGTGAGGTGATCATGCGACTTCTTGTTGGTCGGTCACGTGTTTGCGGATAACCAGCATGCGCTGTGCCAAATGAGAAAACCATTTAAAGTCAATCCAGCAGATCTGACTGTATTCCGACATTGTCGGAAATTGGACATCGCCGAACGCGAGCGCTCGGGGCTTGTGATGATACTTGGGCGTGCTGCTTCGGAGGAGGGATGCGCCTCGTACCGGCCGCGAAGCCTTCCTGCATTTAAGGCGCCAGATCAATTGAACGCGCATACCAGTCAGCCGTCCCGTCGTTTAGTCCAAATGGCGATCCATCTCAGCGCGCTCACGCCATCCACCTTTCTGCGCGACCCAAGCTAAACACGCTCGGCGATGATTAGGATACCTACTACATCTGGACCCGCCC
>NZ_RZST01000496.1:0-3191 GCF_003997575.1 Mesorhizobium sp. M1A.F.Ca.IN.022.07.1.1 | reverse complement strand
GTAACGAGCCTCCCGACATCGACGTCGACTTCGAGCATGAACGGCGCGACGAGGTCATCGCTTATATTTACGAGAAATACAGCGCCAAGCGCACGGCGCTGGCCGCCGCCGTCATCAGCTATCGCGGCCGCTCCGCCCTGCGCGAGGTGGCGAAGGCCATGGGCTTGTCCGAAGACGTCCGGAGCGCCCTGTCGAGCACCATCTGGGGCTGGTCGACCTCGGAGCTCGGCGAAAGGGAAGCCAATGCCGGCGGCCTCGACCGCGCCGATCCGCTGTCGCGGCAGGTGCTGGAACGCGCCAACGAGATCATCGGCTTCCCCCGCCATCTCTCCCAGCATGTCGGCGGCTTCGTCATCACCCGCGACCGGCTCGACGAGGTCGTGCCCATCGTCAAGACGGCGATGGAAGAGCGCAAGATGGTCGAGTGGGACAAGGACGATCTCGACGCGGTGAAGATCCTCAAGGTGGATGTGCTGGCGCTCGGCATGCTGACCTGCCTGAAGCGAGCCCTGACCTTGCTCACGCATCATTATCCGCAGGCGCGTGACAAATACGGCCGGCCGCATCAGTTGAGCTCGCTGCCGCCGGAGGACCCTCGCGTCTACGACATGATCTGCCGGGCCGACACGCTGGGCGTCTTCCAGATCGAATCGCGCGCCCAGATGTCGATGCTGCCGCGGCTTCAACCGCGTGAGTTCTACGATCTCGTCATCGAGGTGGCGATCGTGCGGCCCGGCCCGATCCAGGGCGACATGGTGCACCCCTATCTGCGTAGACGGCAGGGCAAGGAGCAAGCCGAATACCCGAAGCCGGAACTGAAGGAGATTCTCGGCAAGACGCTGGGCGTGCCGCTGTTCCAGGAGCAGGCGATGAAGATCGCCATCGTTGCCGGCGGCTTCCAGCCGGGCGAGGCCGATGAGCTGCGGCGCGCAATGGCCACCTTCAAGCGCACCGGCACGATCGGCAACTACCGCCAGCGCATGATCGACGGCATGGTCGACAAGGGCTACCAAAAGGAATTCGCCGAGCGTTGCTTCAAGCAGATCGAAGGCTTTGGCGAATATGGCTTTCCGGAAAGCCACGCCGCCTCCTTCGCGCTGCTGGTCTATGCCTCCTGCTGGTTCAAGACCTTCTATCCCGACGTGTTCTGCGCCGCGATTTTGAACTCGCAGCCGATGGGATTCTATCAGCCGGCCCAGCTCGTTCGCGACGCGCGCGACCATGGCGTGGAGGTGCGCGAGGTCGATATCAACCATTCCGTCTGGGATTGCACGCTGGAGAAGTCCGGTTTCGATCCTTCGCGCATCCTCGAACGCCATGCCTCGATGCGCGGCGTCATCGAGACGGCTCATACGGTGCGGCTCGGCTTCCGTCAGATCAAGGGGCTTTCGGAGGAACGGATGGAGGCCGCCGTCGCCCGGCGCGGCGGCGGCTATCGATCGGTCAGGGATGTCTGGCTGCGTTCGGGCCTCGATGTCGGCGAGATCGAAAGGCTGGCCCAGGCAGACGCCTTCCGCTCGCTCGGCCTCGACCGACGCGCGGCGCTCTGGGAGGTGCGCGCGCTGGACGGCAGGAGCGCAGCCGAGAAACTGCCGCTGTTCGACCAGCCCACGCTCCGCCTGCGCGAGCTGGAGCCCGAGACGAAGCTGCCGAAAATGCCGCTCGGCGAGCATGTCGTCCACGACTATCGCTCGCTCGGCCTGTCGCTGAAGGAACATCCCATCGCCTTCCTGCGCGAGCGGCTTGACCGCGCCGGCATCACCCCTAATGTCCGCCTGCCGTCGGTGCGCGACGGCCGCCGCGTCACCGTCGCCGGCCTGGTGCTGGTGCGCCAGCGCCCCGGCAAAGGCAATGCGATCTTCCTAACGCTGGAGGACGAAAAGGCGATCGCCAATGTCATCATCTGGCCGCGCGTCTTCGACCGCTTCCGCTCTATCGTGATGGGCGCACGCTTCATCCGCGTCACCGGCAAGCTGCAGCAGGAATCGGATGTCATCCACATCGTCGCCGACAGGATCGAGGATTTGACGCCCTGGCTGAGCGTCCTCCTGCAGGAGCCGCCCACCATCGAGCATCAGCCCGCCGGGTCATCGAATGGACCGGAGCGCTCCGCGAACCGCAGCCTGCCGGTGGAGCGGCAGGATGTCGACGCCCTGTCGGGCGCGGCGCAACGGGTCATGCCCAAGGGGCGCAATTTCCAGTAGCGGCAACCGGCCCGCCGGCGCGATTCACGACGGACCGCCGAGCCGCGGCGGCGGCTTGAGCGCGTCTTCGGCCGAGATCGTGCGCGCTTCCGAAGGCAGCATGATCGGGATGCCGTCACGCACCGGATAGGCAAGCTTCGCCACGCGCGAGATCAGTTCGCTGCGCTCGGCGTCCCAGGTCAACGGTCCTTTGGTCAGCGGGCAGGCGAGCAGTTCCAGCAATTTCGGGTCGACCGTGGCTTTGCGCCCGTCACGTCCGTCCGCCATCTCGCTTTTCCATTGTCCAACTGCCGCCGGCCTAAGTGTTGAGATTCAGGTCAGGCCGATTTCACCTGAATCATTGCGCTTACTGCAGGCTCGAGCCAAAATCCTCATCCTCGCGCGCCAGCGTAATTTCGGTGATGGCGATCAGCGTCTCGGCGCGCGTCTTCAGGTCCGCCGCCTCGAGCAGGGCCTGCTTCTCGGCCGGCCCATAGGGCGCCATCATCGACAGCGCGTTGACCAGCATGGCGTTCTCGGCGCGGCTCACGCTTTCCCAGTCGGCCTCGAGGTCGTTGGCCTGCAGATAGGCGCGGAACGCCTTGAGCAGGGCAGGGCGGTCGACCTCGGCACCGGCCGGATCCTCCTCGAGATCGGCGAGGAAGGGTGCCATCCGGCATTGCCGGAACGGCGTCTTGACCGCCAGCTCATCCGTGACGCGGAAGCGGCAGACGCCTTGCAGCGAGATCAGGTAGCGCCCGTCGCCGGTCTCGGCAAGCGAGATGATGCGCCCGGCACAGCCGACGCTGCAAAGCTCGGGCTCGCCGTCGTCGCGCAACGCGCCGTCGAGGCTGGGCTGGATCATGCCGATCAACCGCGGCCCGGCCATCGCCTCATCGATCATCTCCAGGTAGCGCGGCTCGAAAATGTTGAGCGGCATGCGGCCGCCGGGCAGCAGCAGCGCCCCGGCGAGCGGAAACACCGGGATCCTCGACGGCAGATCCCTGG
>NZ_RZST01000495.1:0-3234 GCF_003997575.1 Mesorhizobium sp. M1A.F.Ca.IN.022.07.1.1 | reverse complement strand
CCTACGGTTTCCGGCCCTTCTTTCTGCTCGGCTCGCTGCAAGCCGGCGTCGCCATGCTTTTGTGGCTGCCTCTCTACTACGGCAAGCTCGCAACGGCCAGCCTGTTCGTGCCTGTCGATTGGCACATTCATGAACTGCTGTTTGGCTATCTAGCGGCTGTTGTTACAGGTTTCCTGCTCACCGCGATTCCGAACTGGACCGGACGGCTGCCCGTCCAGGGCTTTCGTTTGCTGGTGCTGGTATCGCTCTGGATCCTGGGCCGGCTTGCCGTGTTCTTCTCGCAAGAGACCGGCTGGCTTCTGGCCGCAGTCGTGGATTGCTCCTTCCTGCTTGCCGTGGTCGTTGCAGCCGCCACGGAAATCATCGCCGGTCGAAACTGGCGGAACCTCAAGGTGCTACTGCCCGTTGCGACCCTTCTGGCGGCAAATGCCATGTTTCATGTCGAAGCTCACTACGACGGGTTTTCCGACGCGAGCCGCCGTCTCGGTCTGGGCGCGGTGGTCATCCTCGTTATGATCATTGGCGGCCGGATCATTCCGAGCTTCACCCGCAATTGGCTCGTTCGCGAGAAGCCGGGCAGGCTGCCAGCATCGTTCGGCAGATTCGATATCGGAACCATCGCCCTTTCCGCGGCCGGGCTTGCGGCATGGATCATTTTTCCAGACGCCACAGCAACCGGCGTTCTGCTGATCACCGGCGCGGTTTTCAATGCCGTCCGGCTCGCCCGCTGGGCGGGCGACCGAACACTGTCCGATCCCTTGGTAGTGATCCTGCATGTCGCGTTCAGCTTTGTGCCCGTTGGGCTTCTGCTTGCCGGGCTCTCTGGTTTTGCCCCGCAGACGATCCCCATTGCGGCAGGGATACACGCGCTGGCGGTGGGAGCGATCACCTGCATGACGCTTGCCGTCATGACCCGCGCCACCTTCGGCCATACCGGCCGTGAATTGAGGGCCAGCGGCGGAACCTGCGCGGTTTTCGCGGCGATCGTCATTGCTGCCATCCTGCGCGTGGCGGCCAGCATGGCTCCTTCCTTGGCAGTCCTCCTTCATGTCTCGGCCGCGTTCTGGGTGGCCGCCTTCGCCGGCTATGCGGTTCTGTTCGGCGGCATGCTGGTGCGGCCGCGTCTTGGGGCACGCCGCGAGAATTGAAGCTCGCCGGGCAATGCCAATGCTCTCCAATTTCCACCCCGGATCGCCGTCATTTTCGTCGAGCAATTTGCGCCAGCGCAAATCGCCGGGTCGTCTCATGAACTACAAAGACGGCACGGTTAGTGCCGTGGTGAAATAAAGAAAGGAATTCTCCAATGAAACTGCCCCTGATTGCCGCGGCGATCGCCTTGCTTTCAGTTACCGGCGCCGCAAATGCAGAAGAACATGTCGTGCAGATGCTGAACAAGGGCGAGAAGGGCTCGATGGTCTTCCAGCCCGCATTTGTCCGGGCAGCACCAGGCGATACGATCAAGTTCGTCCCGACGGACAAGTCTCACAACGCCGAAAGCATCAAGGACATGATCCCGGACGGCGCACAGCCTTTCAAGGGAAAGTTCAATGAGGAAGTGGACGTGACCCTGACCCAGGAAGGCGTCTACGGCGTGAAATGCGCTCCCCACTACGGCATGGGCATGGTTGCGCTGATCGTCGTCGGCAAGCCGGTCAACCTCTCTGCGGCGGAGGCGGTCAAGCAGGTCGGCAAGGCCAAGACTGTTTTTGCCGAGCTGCTCGCCGAGGCGAGCAAGGTCGCCTCCAATTGATGTGACCCCGATTTGAGACTGTCTTCGGCAATGGCGGGCCGAAGGCACCGGCCGGGCGGACCAGGGGAGAAGTCTGTCCGGCCTTTTTATGCCGGCTGCTGCTTCGGCGCAGCGTTGGCGCGCGGGTTGATTTCGTCGCGAAATCATGCCGCTGCCGAACCACCCAAGCCTTTCAAGAAGAAATCAATTTAGCAGCATCGGATTTGCGCCAGCGCAAAGACGGACCTGTCGCAACCGCTATTCTGACGGCATTCGAATGGTCGAAACCAAGGGGAGACTGAAATGCTTACGAGACGCGAAGCTTTGTTAGGTTCTGTTGTTACGGCAGCAGCGGTCGCTGCCGTCGGCGCGACCCCGGTCATGGCCGGCGCCAAGGCACAGGATGTAGCCGGACTGCCGCGCGAGAAGGTGACCCTGGTCCCGCCCCCTTTCGTGCATCCGCACGATCAGGTGGCCAAGGGTGGCCCCAAAGTCGTCAAGTTCACCATGACCATCGAAGAGAAGCCGATGGTCATCGACGCCGACGGCACCCAGCTCAACGCCATGACCTATAACGGCTCCATTCCGGGGCCTCTCATGGTCGTGCACGAGGGCGATTACCTCGAGCTCACGCTGGTCAACCCCGATACCAACAGTCTCGCCCACAACATCGACTTCCATGCGGCAACCGGCGCGCTCGGCGGCGGCGAACTGACGCTGATTAACCCGGGCGAACAGGTCACGCTGCGCTTCAAGGCGACGCGAACTGGAACCTTCGTCTACCATTGCGCGCCTGGCGGCGCGATGATCCCCTGGCACGTCGTATCAGGGATGAGCGGAGCGGTGATGGTGCTGCCGCGTGACGGCCTGAAGGACGACAAGGGCAAGTCCGTCAGCTATGAACGCATCTACTATATCGGCGAGAACGACTTTTACATCCCTCGCGATGGGCAGGGACAGTTCAAGAAGTACGACTCCGTCGGCGACAGCTACGACGACACCATGAAGGTCATGCGCAGCCTGATCCCGACGCATGTCGTCTTCAACGGCAAGGCTGGGTCGCTGACAGGCGAAAACGCCATGAAGGCGAAAGTTGGCGAAACTGTCCTCATCGTCCACTCGCAGGCCAATCGCGACACGCGTCCACACCTGATCGGCGGCCATGGCGACTTCGTCTGGGAAGGCGGCAAGTTCGCGAACCCGCCTGCCAAGGACATGGAGACCTGGTTCATTCGCGGCGGCTCCGCAGGGGCGGCGCTCTACACCTTCCTGCAACCGGGCGTTTATGCCTACGTGAATCACAATCTGATCGAGGCAGTCGAACTCGGGGCCACCGCACACTTCACGGTCGACGGAAGCTGGGACGACGATCTGATGAAACAGGTCGAAGCTCCCAGGGCAATTGCCTCCTAGGAGCAGAGCGAAATCGCAGCGCAACCCCCCACTGGCGGGTTGCGCTGCTCCCCCAAGGGTGCAGCATGTCCTTCGATCCTGTCTTCACATTC
>NZ_RZST01000494.1:0-3239 GCF_003997575.1 Mesorhizobium sp. M1A.F.Ca.IN.022.07.1.1 | reverse complement strand
TGAGGAAGCCCGCGTGAAGCGCGAACTCGAGCAAGCCGCCTATGCCAATGTCGAGCCGGCGGAATAGTGGACGAGCACGAGCCAGGCAGCTCAGCTACTTGCCGGTGAATTCGGGCAGCCGAATGTATGGATTGCGCTGATCGTAGGAATATCTTGGCTCGCCTTTGCCTGACGAAACGGCACCCGCTATGAGCACTCCTTTCGGCCCAAACTGATAATCGATGCCGGCACAAAGATGGGCGAGCGTTTCATAGTCGAAGTTGCGCAATTCGCTGCCGGCTGCGAATGCAGCCGCTTTCAATGCATCGGACGAGAGCGAGCCGAGCATGCTATCGCGATAGGCCCTGACCTTGGCCTTGCTGAGCCGCGATGACTGGCATTCAGAGCCGACGACGCGCGCCAGCATGATATTTCTAATTGCGGTCGATGCTGGATCATTCAAAGAGGCCGAATATTTATTGAGAAAATAGTTCGTACCCGGATCATTGGTCATCGACTTGCGCCAAATGGGCGGGAACTTGTCGGCGGCCTCGGCAGTAAATGTACCTGCCATTGACACCAGGACGAATCCGACAAAACATCGTAGCCTCATAGACGCGACCTCGAGTTATTTTGATCAGGGCTTAACAAACACCTTGCCGTTCGGCTTGACCAGCTCGTCCGACAGCCTGGCCATGGCCTCGTCCAGCGGCACCACCGCTGTCACATCCGTCGACCAGCGCCCGTCGGAAAACCTCTTCTGCGCCTCCAGCACCGCCGGGCCGAGCCGGTCGCGGAACTGCCGCATCCATTCGGCCAGCCAGAAGCCTTCGATGCGCTTGTGCTGGAAGATCAGTTGGCCGGGCTCGCGGATGACAGTCGCCTCGGCGTCGAGCCTCCCATAGACGATCCAGCGCGAGCGCTTCGGCATGACGTTGAAGATGACCGAGGCAAGCGGTCCGGTGACTGCGTCCAGGAAGATGCGGGGCTGCTCCGCCTTCATCACCTCGCGCAGCGCGGCCTCGAAATCCGCCGCCTTCTCGTTGAGCGCATGGGCGGCGCCCAGCTCTTTCAGCAGCGGGATCTGCTCGTCGCGGCGCACGGTGACGATCGGCCGAAAACCCTCCTCTTTCGCCAGCCCGATGATCAGCTTGCAGAGCTGGCTGGCGCCGGCAGTCATGATGAAAGCCTTCTCACCCTCCTGCTTGACGATGTCGAACATGGCTAAGGCGGTCAGCGGATTGACGATCATCGCCGCGGCGTCCTCGTCGCGCACCGTGTCGAGCAGTGGAATACAGGAAGCCGCCTCGGCGACCGCGTATTCTGCCCAGGCGCCCCAGTTCGACACGCCGGTGGCGAAGGCGACGCGCTTGCCCGCAAGGCTTTTTGCGTATGGATCGTCGCCAGTCGAGGCCACGATTCCGACGCCCTCAAATCCGGCCGGCCGGCCCTGCACACGGGGCTGGCCGTATTGCCCTGTGATGAAGGCGATATCGGACGGGTTGATTGAGGCGAGACTGACCTTGATCAGCGCTTGAGTCGGACCAGGCGCCGGCACGGCGATGCTGCCGGGCTTCAAATAAGGCTCCATCGCCTCCGGCACGCTGGCCGAAGGCGTTTTGCTGTAGCCGTCGCCGACAAGCAGCAAGCCTCGCATTTCCGATGGAAGCGTCATGGCGGTCAGATCTTCTCCTGGGTGTATTTCCTGAGCTCGGCGCGCGCCACCTGCCGCCGGTGCACGGCGTCCGGCCCGTCGGCCAATCGCAGAGTTCTCAGATGCGTCCACGAGCGGGCGAGCGGCGTGTCCTGGCTGATGCCTTGCGCGCCGAACATCTGCACCGCCTCGTCGGTGACCTTGAGCGCGACGCGTGGCGCTACCACCTTGATCTGGCTGATCCAAGGGGCCGCAGCGCGTGCATCGCCCTGGTCGATCATCCAAGCTGCCTTCAGACACAGGAGCCTCGCCATCTCGATCTCCATGCGGCATTCGGCGACGATGTCGAAATTGGCGCCGAGCTTTGCCAGCGATTGGCCGAACGCCTCGCGCCGCACCGAACGCTGGCACAGCATCTCCAGCGCCATCTCGGCCTGGCCGATCGCACGCATGCAATGATGGATGCGGCCTGGCCCAAGCCGTCCCTGCGCGATCTCGAAGCCCCTGCCCTCGCCGAGGATCAGGTTCGCCGCCGGCACCCGCACATCCTTGAACCTCAGATGCATATGGCCATGCGGCGCGTCGTCGTCGCCATAGACCTGCATAGGTCGGAGCTTGGTGATCCCCTCGCTCTCCGCCGGCACCAGGATCATCGAATGCCGGCGATGCTGCGGCTCCTCGTCCGAGCCGGTCCTCACCATGACGATATAGATGGCGCAGCGCGGGTCGCCGGCGCCGGACGCCCACCATTTCTCGCCGTTAAGCACATAGTCGTCGCCCTGCCGCTGGCAGCGCATCGAAATGTTGGTGGCATCGGATGAGGCGACGTCCGGCTCGGTCATCAGATAGGCCGAGCGGATCTTCCCTTCGAGCAGCGGCTCCAGCCATTGCCGCCTGTGCTCTTCCGAGCCGTAGCGCTCCAGCACTTCCATATTGCCGGTATCGGGCGCCGAGCAGTTGAAGGTCTCGGCGCCGAGATGCGCCTTGCCCATCTCCTCCGCCAAGTAGGCATATTCGACCGTCGACAGGCCGTAGCCGCGCTTGGAATCGGTCAGCCAGAAGTTCCACAGCCCGCGCTCCCGCGCCGTCTTCTTCAGCCCTTCGAGGATTTCGGTCTGCCTGGCCGTGTAAGTCCAGCGGTCACCGTTTCTGCCGACCTCGGCGAGAAACTCCTCACCGAGCGGCGCGATCTCGTCGCGCACCATCGCGGCCACGCGCTGATGGATCGGCTTCAGCCGCTCGGTCATGCCGAGGTTCATGTCCGCCATCGGTTCCGACCCTTTCGCTTCTTTATCCGTGGCAAGGATGACCGTACTTCGGCTAGCCTTGTCAACGCGAGTCCTTCGGTTCCGGCCGGGACGAGGCGCGCGGGAGGAATTAGGATGAGCTATCTCGACAAGCTGTTCTCGGTCGTCGGCAAGACCGCGCTTGTGACCGGTGCCGCAACAGGCATCGGCCGCATGGTGGCGACCGGACTGGTGCAGGCCGGCGCCACTGTGATGATCGCCTCGCGCAAGGGCGAGGACTGTGTGCGGGTCGCCGACGAAATCAACGCTCAGGGCGGCTCCGGTCGGACCGAGGGGTTTGCCGGCGACGTGTCCAGCGA